>JALNWK010000011.1 GCA_023230925.1 Limnochordia bacterium | reverse complement strand
ATCTCCTACTTGGAGATCGAGCCTCTCGTTCCCTTCTTTTACCTCTACCTCATCACTAGGGATCCGCGTATCTCTCTTACTAAGAACACCTAGCAAGACCCGTAAACTTCTTACTCATACTTTGGCCTGTACTGTACAGTTAATTCCTGGGATGTTCTCTGGTTTTCAGCACATCTTAGTCCTTTCCATGGATAGGAAGAAGGATAAATCACTTATCTGGCGAAACTTTCATATATGCGTAACGACGTTCCGCAACAGTAAACACATCGCGAAGTCAGGCTACTTTTGTTAATACTACATGGTAAAGGTGGAAGTTGTATGAAACCAGAAGGCGTAGTTGTTCCCATCATCACACCTGTAAATGAACACGGACAAGTTGATCGAGAGGGACTTCGGCGACTCGTTAATCATCTGATTAAAGGGGGAATCCGGGGTATCTTCCCGGCGGGAACAACTGGGGAATTTGCGCGACTTGCGGATGCTTCCCGTCATGAATTGTTTAGGCTTACTACCGAGTACTGTCAAGGTAGGGCTCAGGTGTACGCAGGCGTCTCCGATACTTCATTAGATGCGGTAGTGGGCCATATCCGTTCCGCGGAGAAGTCAGGTGTTGATGCCTGTGTAATTAGTCTGCCGTACTACTACTCATTGTCCCCCGAGGAGGCAAAACGGTGGTTTACCGCTGTGATCGAGGCCACTGATCTACCGGTAGTCCTTTACAATATTCCGGGCAATGTGGGACAGATCATTCCTCCGGATGTGATCGGCGCCTTGGGTGCTCGGGTAGCGGGCATGAAGGATAGTGGTGGGGATCCGACCTTAATGAAGGAGTATCTCCAGGCCCTAGGAGGGGACGGTCGGATTGCCAGTTTCTTAGCCGGAAGCGAAGAGGTCATTAATGAAGCCGTTAGCCTTGGGGCCGAGGGCGTGGTACCATCTATGGCCAATGTATTTCCGCGGTTGTGGTCTGCGCTCTGGGCCTTTCGTCATGATAAGACCATTTTCCCCCGCATGGTGGATATGGTTAACCAAATTAACCAACTAAACACCTGCGCTAAGTTGCCCCTATGCTCTGTCCTTTGGAAGAAGAGATTGCTAGCCCTTGAGGGTATTTGCTGCGAGAATGCGATTTTTCCCTCAAGTCTGCTTGAGCCTCGGTTTGACGGACTCCTTCGGCAAACCGCAAACAAGGTGGATACATTCCTTAGATCATTAGATGAGGAAATGGGAATGGAGGACGTTACTGGTATAGCCTTACCCTAGAAAGAGCGAAGGTCTTCTCATTTTCCCCGTTTAGGAGGGAAAATGAGAAGCATTCTTCAGTACTGGTTCCAAGGCCCGGGGCATGATTCCACTGAAGTAGGCGAGCAAGACTCCATAGTTAACCACTGGAACCCCCGCATTATGCAAACGGTAGATTCTCTGGAGCATGGTTTTTCTTGTGATCATGCATCCCCCACAGTGTACAGCCAGTTTGAACTGGGACAAATCCTCGGGAAAATCTTCACCCACAGACCAAGTTAGCTCAAGTTTGCCCCCAGCCCGTTCTTGTAGAAGGGCAGGGATCTTCACCCGGCCGATGTCTTCTTCTAGGGGCCGGTGGGTACAGGCTTCACAGATCAAGACCCGATCCCCTGGGGCCAGTTCATCGATAACCGACGCTCCCTTTGCCAACAGTTGGAGATCCCCTTTGTACCGAGCGAACAAAATGGAAAAGGAAGTGAGAGGTGTATTCGGACTGAGATCCTTTGCCACCTCGCGAAAGATCTGTGAGTCGGTGATCACCAACTGGGGCGCTTCCTTCAGTTTGTTTAAGGTGGGGGCGAGTTCTGAGTCCTTAACAATTAGTGCTTGACAGTTATGATCTAAAAGATCCCGAATGGTCTGCACTTGGGGTAGGATTAGTCGTCCCTTAGGCGCCTGTTGGTCCAGCGGGACTACTAAGAGGACTAGATCACCGGCGTTTAGCAAGTCGCCCACAATGGTTGTGGTACGCGGTTCTTTTGGGACCTTGTGGACGATTGCGTCTTTAAGCGTTTCAATACCTGCTTTTGTTTTTGCACTAACAACAATCAGATCCTCAGGTAGTGGTTTTTTTACGAACAGATCACCTTTGTTTAGAACCTCGATATATGGTGTGTTTTGCTCCTCGAGAAGCTTAATCAGTCCCTGGTTCCGGCTTTTAGGATTATCAGTAATAACCACAGCTAGATCTGCCTTTTCCAACACCTCTTTGGTGCGCTTGATGCGTTTTTCCCCAAGGGCTCCCTCATCATCAAGTCCAGCGGTATCGACTAACAACACTGGTCCAAGGGGAGGTAGCTCCATGGCCTTGGAGACGGGATCGGTGGTGGTGCCCAGGATCTCTGAAACAAGGGATACCTCCTGATCGGCAATGGCGTTAATTAGACTGGATTTACCAACATTACCCGGCCCAACAAACACAATATGGGGTCGATTTCCCCTTGGCGTATCCTGCATATTCATCCCCCTTACCAGTAAATGTCCCTTTGACCTTGTTCAATACTCACAAGGCAATCTTGTATCCTGTGGCGAAGCCGGAGATTAGTAAGCTGGGCCAGCTCTTTTTCAATGAACTTGGTTCCCAACTCTTTTGTGGCAGGGGAGGCATAGTCACTAAGGTATTCCTGCAAAGTGCATAGGGCGTTGGGATGGCATACGTTCTGGATCTGACCGGTCTTTGCCAGTTGCATGAACCGGTCTCCGGTTCGTCCCTGTCTGTAGCAAGCGGTGCAGAAACTAGGCAAGTAACCCCTCTGAAGGAGATCGAAAATGACTTCATCTAGAGTGCGATGATCTCCTAGCTCAAACTGAGCGGTGTCTTCATGCCCTTGTTGGTATCCTCCTACATCGGTACGGGAACCTCCGGATACTTGGGATATGCCGAGTTCTAGTAATTCCCCCCGTAACTGGGGCGTTTCCCTAGTGGAGATAATAATGCCCGTGTAGGGAAGAGCGAGCCGGAGTAATGCCACTACTTTTTTCAGTTGGTGGTCTGATACAAGGTAGGGATACTCAGCAAGACTTACTCCGGATGCAGCCTTCAGACGGGGTACGGACACTGTATGGGGCCCAACACCGAACGCATCCTCCAGATGATAGGCATGGTGAAGCATGGCCAACAGCTCGTAGCGGTAATCATACAAGCCGAACAACACTCCCAAGCCTACATCATCAATACCACCGCGCATCGCCCGATCCATGGCTAGCAAATGCCAGTCGTAATCGTGTTTGGGGCCCCTAGGGTGTACCCGTCTGTACGTATCCCGATGATAGGTCTCCTGAAACAACACGTATGTGCCAATGCCCGCCTTCTTCAACAGTTTGTACTCATCAACGGTAGTCGCCGCGATATTCACGTTCACCCGTCGAATTACCCCGTTGCTCCTTGCCGTATGATAGATCGTATCGATGGCATCCAAAATATACTCGATGGGGCAGTATGTTGGATCCTCCCCGGCTTCTATAGCTAGGCGTTTATGACCCATATCCTCAAGGATTCTTACTTCCTGGGCGATTTCTTCCATGGTAAGGCGTTTTCGCGCTAAGTTGTTTCGGCAGTTATACCCACAGTAACTGCAACTGTTTACGCAGTAGTTACTGATATACAAAGGAGCGAATAGAACGATTCGATTGCCATAGATGCCTTTTTTTACGGTTTTGCTGGCTGCAAAGAGGGCCTCCTCCACCGCGGGATCGGAGCACTCCAAAATGTTGGCGACCATATCTATACTTAAGGTGCCGCCGTTTTCGACATCTTTAATGGCCCCAAGGATTACGCTGGAGTCTACGGGCTTTTCCTTTGCGTTGTCAATAAGTTTCCAAATCTGTTTATCGTCAATGAACTCTGTATTACAGTGTAAGTTAGGCACTTTTCTCCACTCCTCATACTTTGTTGTAGCAACAACTATGTCCTTGATCTAGGGCTACTGTCCTACCTAAGCCAAGGATCATCTGTTCAATGCGCCCTCGAAATAGAGTGCACGATTCATCGCTTGTTTCCGCTTTTCCTGGATAGATCTCATATTGCTTACGATACTTTACCGGCGTAATGTTTGGCATGACTACATTGGCTCCGGCCCGGAGGGCTTTCTGTCGACCGTAGGGGTCTAAGGTGGCCAAGGCAGTTGTCGCCGGAAGATGGGCATAGGGCAAAAACAGTCGTGTTAGCGCCAGGACATTCAGGGTCTCATCGGCGGACCCCGCAGCAGCATTGGCTAAGGGTGTATCTGGGTGGGGGATAAAAACACCAATACCCACCATATCCGCATTGATCTTTTGCATGAATAAAATATCCTCGGCGATCGTTTCTGGCCTTTGGCCAGGCAGACCGACCATGATCCCTGTACCCACCTGATACCCAAGCTTTCCTAAGGTGTTTAGCATCTGGATCCTAGCCTTGTAACTTGCTCCCGGATGCAGCCGGCTATACAGCGCTTGATCGATAGTCTCGTGCTTCAACAGGTAGCGGTCTGCTCCTTCTTGGCGGAAAAGGGCCAGTTCCTCTTCTGGTCGCTCTCCGATGGAAAGAGTCACTGCCACATCGAGTTTCTTAATTTCCCTCACCAGAAGACCAATGTTCCTTGCATCGTACCAGGGATCTTCACCGGACTGAAGCACGATGGTCTTGTATCCTACCTCGGTACCCTGTTTAGCCGCGAGCAAGATTTCCTCTGGGGGAATCCGATACCGTTTAAGCTTGGTATTACCCCGACGTAGTCCACAGTACAGGCAGTTTCTGATGCAATGGTTAGAGAACTCAATAATCCCCCGCAGATGGACCCCATTGCCTACGGTATCCCGTCGTACGCCATCTGCCCTGTCCCAGAGCTGTTCTTGGGCGGTACCCTTTGCATGGAGTAACCCGATCAGTGTTTGTACCATGGATCCCCTTCCCCTAACTCTTTTTTGTGATCAGACCAGTCTTGACCTTAACGCCCGGAATTGTCCCCAGCTTTCCACTTAGGGCGCCGATCTCATCGGTAGATCCATCAATGATCAAGGAAATCACGCAGATTCCTTCTTCCCGGTAGGGGATCCCCATGCGGCCGACGATCATTTCACCGTACTGACTGAGTAGTTCATTGACCCGCTCTGCAGCTTCGGTCCGATTGCTAATTACAATTCCTAAAACGCCAATTCCCTGTTCCATTAAGCTACCTCCTCTGCAAATAAAAAAACGCTTTGACAAGATCACAAAAGACATCTTACCAAAGCGTGAATCTACCCATGATGTCGATTGCCCCTCAACTTAGATGACCTTGTCTTAGGGTTCGTTATAAATGTGCCTTCCCCCTAGTAGCCACCGGAAGGTCAGCACTTGTGAAATCTATCACGATTAATGTATCACATCTTGCCTGATGATGCAATACCCCTTTTTGAATATCTTCAACAGATCGAGTAAACTAGAGGTTAAGAGATCGCAATAGGGCAACTTGAGCTTCCAATACTCTATTGTTATTCTTAGATTCATAGAAGTGCCGCTCACCGTGCTTTCATTACAATTATAATCTGGGGAGATGTACAAGATGCGACTATCCACCTCAACTTGCATTCATGAGAAAGTTCTATGGGGAAAAGACGTGTTCTACAGTTGTGAGGAGAGTATCACCGCCTGTGTAAAAGCAGGATACAAGGTGCTAGATATGAACTTTGCCACCTACTCCAGGGGAACACTTCCCATGACCCAACCCGATTGGCAGGATTGGACGAAGAGGCAAAGGGAGTTGGCCGATTCCTACGGCGTCGAGTTTTCCCAAGCCCATGCCCATTTCTACGATTGGCGGAATCTATCCGATGAAGAAGAAGCTTGGCATGAGGAACTCATGCGACGATCAATTATTGGAGCAGGTATCGTCGGTGCAAAATGGTTAGTCATTCATCCCGGTTCTGTGGATGATGATATTTGGTATTCCCACGATCTGTCCTTGGCCAAAAACGTTAAGGCTTTTAGGAAATATGGGGATTTGGCAGCACAACATAATGTGCATATTGCCATTGAGAATATGATTGAACGAAGGAATGGGCGTAGATACGCTAGCTCCACAGAGGAATTGCTAGAACTTCTAGATGTCCTCGATGATCCCATGTTCGGTATTTGCTGGGACACTGGTCATGCCCATCTAGCTGGGATCAACCAATGTGAAGCTCTAAGGACCATTGGCAAGAAGCTGAAGGCGTTGCATATCGCGGATAACCGGGGTGAAAAGGACGATCATATTGCTCCCTATTTTGGGACCATTGTTTGGGAACCGATTATGAGGACATTAAAAGAGATCGACTACCAAGGTGACTTTACCTATGAGATCCACAATTTCACCAATGGGCTTCCTGATGGCATGCACGAGCAGTTAATCCGTTTTACCTATGAACTTGGCATATTTATGCTAGATTTAGCCAAATAATGTATAAGGAGTCAGTCTGCGAGATTACCTCGGTAGGAGGATTAGCTTGATTAAGTTACACGGAGCTTGGTGTGATCGTACATTCTGGGTCTGGGGTGAGGAACTGGGTAAAGATCCCACACAGGAAGGTGGTTCTTTGCCCCATTATGGACTCAAAACGCAACAGTTGCGAAGTGTTCTGAGTAAAGTAGGTCTTAAACACCAAAGTCAGCAAGCATTGGTGCTTTGGTTGCCGACCGTTGGGAGTACATTAGTTGCTGCAACCGAAGGGGCCACCTGCCCGGCGGTAGATACTGAGCAGATTACCCTGCAGCCCTTTGGTGTTAATGCCGTTCCCCTAGATTCAGCCCACCGGTTTCCACTGTTGTATGCTAGTGCAACTAGGCAAATGTTAGTATCTCGGGTGATGACTGGTTGCACCTTATCCTTCTGGGCGCAAGTGACGAAATTCGCGCTCTCCTTAGTAGCTCGACAGCGGTTCTTACCAAATCTAACGCAGGGACAGAAGTATTACCAAGCCCGCTGGTCTCCGGTACTGGGAGGTCCTGATCAAGCAATCTTAGCAAGACTTGCCCAGGTGATGCCGGGGTTGGCTTTGGCCTTATCTAACGATAACACCAGCCCACCGGCTCCCCGTCGTCCCATCGCGCTATTGGCCTTTGTGGAGGAAACGGTAGATTACTTGGTCCGGAATGCAGCCGTTACAGTCAATCCCTATGGAGAACGGCCAACGAATTACCGCAATGTTCACCAACAGTGGGTAAGGGCTCTATGCTCCCTTCAAGGAACGGTAAAGGGTGGGGTAAAGGAGCTCGATGCACTAATAGCGGACATTAACCGGTGGCAGCATCCGCTTAAGGTGACAGAATCCGCTCCCTTTCGGTTATGTTTTCGGGTGGAGGAGCCGGAACTGGAGGAGAAGTCAGCGCAAGTTGTGGTTCCGCCTGAGGGGTGTACCTGGTTTGTCCGCTATCTACTGCAATCCCAGTTGGATCCTAGCCTACAGATCGCGGCTACTGATGTCTGGCAAGGTAATATCCCGGATGTCCTAGGCACGACCAAGCATGTACAGGAGTGCTTACTTATTGCCTTGGGTCTTGCCGCCCGTATGTCACCCTTGGTGGAAGTTAGCTTATCCGAACCTGCTCCTGCTGGCTTTTGGTTAAGTACCGCGGGGGTATATGATTTCCTCACCCATGAAGCCAGTCGGTTAGAAGGAGCAGGTTTTTCAGTTATGCTTCCCGCCTGGTGGGTTGGTAGCCGCGGAAAGGTGCGCTTGTCCGCGAGAGCCCATGCAACTAGCACATATTCCGCCAGTCAACTTGGTCTGGAACAGCTAGTGGATGTAGATTGGGAGGTGGCTTTGGGAGAAGAACGACTATCTATGGAGGAGTTGGCTGCCCTTGCCCGGCTGAAAATGCCCTTGGTTAAGGTACGAGGTAGATGGGTCGAACTTAACAAAGAGGATATAGAATCCGCCCAGGCCCTAATCAAGAAGGGCCAGAGAATGACCGCCAGGGAATTAGTAAAGATTACCCTAGAGGGTGAAACCCCATCCGGCGACTTAGAACTCCAAAGTGTCGAGACAAGCGGGTGGATCACCGATGTCCTTGGACAGCTTACCGGTAAAGAGACCTTCAAAGTTATTCCTGAGCCTAAGGGGTTCCGGGGCACCCTCCGTCCCTACCAGAAAAGAGGGTACTCTTGGCTTGCTTTTATGCGACAGTACGGGTTTGGTGCTTGCTTAGCCGATGATATGGGTTTGGGTAAGACCGTGCAAATGCTCGCCCTGCTCCAAGCAGATTGGGCAGCGGAGGCAAGACGACCAGTGCTTTTGGTATGTCCCACTTCTGTAGTGGGTAATTGGCAGCGGGAGGCGGCCCGTTTTACACCGGAGTTACCGGTGTTGGTACATCACGGCCCCCAAAGATTACAGGGCGGGGAATTTGTGGAGCAGTGTTTGCAACGGGCATTGGTAATAACCAGTTACTCCCTCCTATCCAGGGATAGGGAGGAGCTCAAACAGGTACCATGGCAGGGGGTGGTCCTTGATGAGGCGCAGAATATCAAAAACCCTGAGACGAAACAGGCTCAGGCTGCCTGTTCTCTGCCGGCCGATTACCGTGTGGCCCTTACGGGTACTCCTGTAGAAAACCACGTGGGAGATCTATGGTCCATCATGGAGTTTTTAAATCCCGGTTGGCTTGGGCCTGCGGCTACGTACCGCCGCCAATTTCTCATTCCCATTCAAAGATACCAGGATGCCACAGCAGCCAAGTATCTTAAGCGCATCACCGGTCCTTTCATACTTAGGCGGGTCAAGACCGACAAGAGCATTATCGCTGATTTACCAGACAAGATCGAGACCAAGGTGTTCTGTACCCTCACCCGGGAGCAGGCCTCATTGTATAAAGCCGTTACCGAGGAGATGATGGAGCTAATTGAGGGGGCTGAACAGATAAAACGACGGGGACTGGTTCTAGGGGCCCTGACAAAACTAAAGCAGATCTGCAACCATCCAGCCCTCTTCCTCCAGGATCGATCCCGCATACCGGGTCGATCGGGAAAGCTGATCCGGTTTACGGAAATGTTGGAGGAGATTCTGGCGGTGGGTGATCGGGCGTTGGTCTTCACCCAGTACGCGCAAATGGGGCATATGTTAACTGATTATCTCGAGGAGACCTTTGGACGTGAGGTATTGTTCCTCCATGGGGGTGTCCCTAAGGAACAACGGGATATTATGGTGGAACGTTTCCAAAATGAACCCCAGGCGCCCTTTGTGTTTATCCTTTCCCTACGAGCGGGGGGGACCGGGTTGACCCTAACCCGGGCCAATCATGTGTTCCACTTTGATCGCTGGTGGAACCCGGCTGTTGAGAACCAGGCTACGGATCGGGCCTACCGAATTGGCCAGACGCAAAATGTGCAGGTGCATAAGTTTATCTGTGTAGGGACCCTAGAGGAGAGAATTGATGCACTCATTGATAGTAAGGAGACCTTAGCTTCCCAGGTGGTGGGCCAAGGGGAAAAACACCTGACGGAGCTTTCGACCGAGGAGCTTAGGGAACTAATTCAACTACAAGAGACGGCATACGAGGACTAAAGGTGAGGTGGTTTAGTAGTGAGGCGCAGTGATTGGTATTACACACCATCGACTCCTATTTCAACCGAGGATGGAATCAAGGCCCAATCAAAAAGTGGCTCCTTTGCGAGTAACTGGTGGGCAAAACGTTGGCTGGCAGCGCTAAAGGCCATTGGGGCTAGCTCTCGCCTCAATCGGGGTAAGCGCTATGCTCGCAGTGGCCAGGTGCTCTCCATCGATATTGACAAGGGCCTCATCACCGCCCAGGTGCAGGGCTCTCGGAAGAAACCGTATACCTGTGTGGTGCAAGTTCCCGAGTTACCCGCGAAGAAATGGCAGGCTGTAGCCAACAGGATTATCCAAAGTCCTGCACTGGTGGCCCAGCTTTTGGCCGGGACTTTACCCGAGGTAATAGAGCAGGTTTTTGTCGAGGCTGGAACTTGGTTGTTTCCTACTAGTCGCGCGGAACTACAGACAGATTGCTCCTGTCCCGATTGGGAGAATCCCTGTAAACATCTTGCGGCGGTGTGCTTTCTACTCGGGGAGGAGTTTGATCGTGATCCTTGGCAATACTTGATGTTTCGAGGTGCCACCCGGGATGAGCTTCTAGAGTACTTACAGCCCGGGCAGGCATCATCCCAGAACAATGAGGGTGAACCATTACCGGTTGCTCCGGATGCCTTCTGGTCCGGGGGGGCTCTTCCAGGCGATCTTGGCCAATTGAATGCTGGGGAGCAGCTCGAGTCATCACTTGAACGACTGGGTCCATTTCCCCTCTGGCGTGGTGATACTCCCCTGGGTTTGCTTTTGCAGCCGGTATATATGTGTGCTAAGGAAATGGCTCTGCAAATACTAGCTGGGGACGATGCTTGGCCCGACGGTGAGTCAGCCGCTACAGATGTTTTGGATACCAATGAATCAGATCCCCAATGGGACCTAGAATTCATTGCCCAAGCAGCGCGCATCACGAATATAACTGCCAACCGGGATGAGTTTACCCAGATGCTACAATTTGCCCTAGCGCAGCTTGATTTCCCGTGGACACCCCCGGAGCGGCAGGTAGCTCTAAAGTATTGTGAGGGCATGTCTCAGGCGGATGTGGGTAGAGCCTTAGGTATACGGTGTGACTATGTCCGACACCACTTACTAGCCATTGCCAAGAAGGTACGGATGATGCTTGATACCTAGCAGAGTCAGTAGTGGGTCCCTATTGAAAAACAAAGGATGCGAATACATGGTCTTGGAGGAAAGGACGGATCATGAATGAGAATAGCAATTGTCGGGGCTGGGGGAATGGGTCGGGCCTGGGCAGAGCGGATTGATCTGATAGACGCTGCTCGGGTGGCTGCCTTTGTGGATCCGTTGATTGGTTCAATGTACGAGCCAACGTGGCTCAAAGACTTTCCAGATACTAAGGTAGTCTCGTCATTGGCAGAACTAGATAGTGGTATGGTTGAAGCAGTGGTAGTTACAGCGGCGACACCGGCCCATCAGGAAGTGATTCTGCAAGCCCTCGGAAAAAGGCTCCACGTGTTGGTGGAAAAACCCTTTACCACTTCCTTGGCGGGAGCCCAAGAACTGGTAGAGCTAGCTTGCCGAAATAACTGTATCTTGATGGTGAGCCAAAATTACCGGTTTCTAAAGTCGATGCAGTTGCTGCGTAAGGTCATTACCGAGGGGAGCTTCGGACATTTACGTGCTGTTAGTTGTCGCTTTTGGTGTGATCATGTGGGAAGGACCTATCAACGGGAAATGTTACACCCCATGGCCCTGGAGATGGCCATTCACCATTTCGATCTAATCCGGGCCCTTTCCGGGGCAGAAGCGGTCTTTGGCCATGTGATGGAATGGAATTCCGCCCGTAGCCCCTACCAACAAGGTGGTGGGATCGCGGCCTCTTACCAAATGGAGGGTGGTGGTTTATCCTTTCCCTTCTTGTATACGGGAAGTCTCATCAGTACACTGCCCCCGGCACCCTGGGTAGGTCTGTGGCAATTGGAATTCGATCAAACAACGGTGATTATTGACAAGGTCGATGGCGTCTATGGTATCTATCGAGGAGTCCCTAGTGATTATGAACTTCTGTCCTTGGTGGAACTGGATATTCTTGAGTCCCTCCCTATATCCTTTGAGCATTTTGTATCCTGCATTAATACAGGTCAGGAACCTTGGTCCAGTGGCCGGGATAACCTCCTTACCCTACGGATGGCCTTAGGATTTCTCTAAGAGGTAAGCGCCTATGGTGACAACGTGCTAGTGCCAGGCGTTGAAGAGGTAATGAATACTGGATGACCATGGAGGGTAAAGCGCGCAGAGGAGAAACCCTACGAATTAGGTTCAGGGATGCCATTGACTCAGGCGGGGATAATCGTTTCCTGCTGGATGTATGGTGACGGTCATTCCTTGACACAGAGTATTTGTTGTCGGACAATAGATACTAAAGTGTTAAGAATTCAGTATGCTACGTAGGTGGTATGGTGAACGTACGTCTAGTTGTGGACCCGGTGAAACTAAGGGCAAATGTATTCCGTGTAGCCTCCCTGTGTTCCAGAAGAGGCATTGACCTTACCGGGGTAACTAAAGGGATCTGTGCAGACCCTCTTTTGGCCCGGGGGTTCATTGAAGGCGGCGCCAAGGTTCTAGCAGACTCGCGGTTAAGCAATCTCGAAAGGTTGGTTGGTTGCGGTGTTGACCTTGCCCTGCTGAGGATTCCAGCCCTAAGTGAGGTTGAGGATGTTGTTCGATTTGCGGATATTAGCTTTAACACAGAAGTAGTAGTATTGAAAGCTCTGGCCAATGTGGCCTGTAGGTTAGGCAAGAAGCACCAGGTGATGTTGATGATCGATCTTGGCGAAGGAAGAGAAGGGATCCTGCCCCAAGATGCATATTCCGTTGCCGAAATGGTCTTAGGGATGCCGGGCCTTACCCTACGGGGTATTGGTGCCAACTTCACCTGTTTATCTGGGGTGGCCCCCACGGTAAGACAGCTGCAAACCTTAGTGGATCTAGCTGAAGCTATTTACGCTCGGACCGGTGTTTATCCTAAGGTCATCTCCGGCGGGAATTCCAGTTCCCTACCCCTTGTGGAAGCCGGTGAGATTCCCCAAGGGATTACGGACCTCCGGATTGGCGAGGCCATTCTTTGTGGTTGGCATGTGCCAAGCAATACACCGATTAATCGTCTATACCAGGATGTCTTTACCTTACTAGGCGAGGTTATTGAAGTCAGGATCAGTCAAAGGGGGATCCGAGCGGTTATTTCCTGTGGATGGTTAGATGTGGACGTTGCAGGCTTGGTCCCACGGCATGAAAACTTGCAGATTGTGGGTGCTTCTAGTGACCACCTTGTGCTAAGCGCAGCTAGTGATACTCCGATTAAAGTAGGGGATTATGTTCCCTTTTCGTTAAACTACCAGGCGATCGCCAGAGCCACATCGTCTACTTATGTTTCGAAGGAAATATATGAGCATAGCAATGTAGGATAGAAGTGGAGGCAATTTGATGCGAATTGCGATACTTGGTGGAGGCAATGAGGTCGGTGCAAGCTGTATACATATTGATCTTGGAGACTGCAAGCTGCTTATAGATGCGGGAATCCGCATGGGTGGGGGTGTGGAATATGGTGCTCCCCAGGACAGTCTACCGGATCTGGCCCGGATAGATGAGCTTGGCGGTGTTGATGCTATTTACCTGACCCATGCCCATTTGGATCACAGCGGTGCTCTACCGTTAGTACACCAAGCCTATCCCAAGGCACCTATCTACTGTACTCGTCCGACCCATCAGCTGATTGGTGTGTTACTAGCCGATGCCTTAAAGATCATGGAGCAAAAGGCAGAGCGGGAGATGGAGGTCCCTCTATATGATGTGGGCCTAGTAAACAGTATGTTTGCTAGGGTAGTTCCTGTGGAGGTAACCCGAGCTGCTCCTTTACCGCAGGACCTTGGGATTGTTCACTTTTTTCCCGCGGGGCACATTCTCGGTGCTAGTCTCATCGGCATAGAATCTAAGGTTGGGAATGTGTTGGTTAGTGGGGACGTATCAGTTTTAGATCAAAGGACCATTCTGGGGATGAGCTTTCCTAGGTTTGACCCTAATGTATTGATCTTGGAATCTACCTATGGTAACCGCATGCATGCTAATCGGTTGACCGAAGAGAAAAGACTGGCCCGGGCAGTTGCTGAAATCATTCAACATGGAGGACGTGTACTTATTCCCGCCTTTGCCTTGGGACGGGCCCAAGAAGTGATCCTGATCCTGTGGGCGATGCAGCAAGCTGGCGAGATTCCCGATTGCCCGATCTGGGTCGATGGCATGGTGCGTAGCATCTGCGATATTTACAGCAACTTTGCGGAGTACCTCTGCCCTAATCTAAGACGCAAGATTGAAGCCGGAGGCAATCCGTTTTTTCAAAAGGGTTCCCGGGTACAACCGGTTAGGAATGCCAAGCAGCGGGAACGCATTGTGCAGGGTCCACCTTGCTGTATTGTGGCTAGTTCAGGCATGCTCAGTGGAGGCCCAAGCCAGTATTATGCCGAGAAACTGGCTAGTGGGATGCACAATGCCATTTTCCTAACGGGTTACCAGGATGAGGAGAGTCCAGGTCGGCGCTTACTAGATTTGGCTGCGGGCCGTTCTAATAGATTAGTTCTAGGGGATAAGCAGATTGAAGTTGTGTGTATGGTGCAGCAATTCGGTCTATCTGCCCATGCTGATGGGGGCGAGTTGGTCAGCCTTACGCACCAACTAAAGCCGGACCATACGATTTTAGTACACGGCGATGATGATGCAAGGGCCCATTTAGCCGAGAGACTTACCAGCACCGCTGTATATCTGGTCGAAAACGGAGACGAATTGCAGTTTAGCTTTCCCCGTCGAGCTTCGTCCCCCGAACTAAAGCAACGCCAGGGAATTGGTAAAGGTCTGCCTTTGAACATTGAAGCACTTTGGCTGTATATCGTTTCGGAGACAGCGTTGGCAAAACGGTTGTTTTCAGCCACTGAACTTGCGGATCTTTGGTACGGTCACCGGTTAGAACCGGCACAGGTTGAAGCTTTAACAGAACAGCTTCAGAATGAGCAAGCGTACTTTGCCCAAGACTGGCAGCGGCCCTTTTTGTACTATGCCCGGACTAAAGCAGCGGTGGCTAATCAGGCTCGAAGGCGACAATTGATGAACCAGGCGCCGGAGTTGATTGGTAAGCTGCTGCTTTTACGGGCAGAGGATGGCAGTCTGGACTTTGGCATTTGTTACGGGAAGTCATCCACTGGCTTTTCTGCTTGGCAGGTGGGAAAGAACTCTACAGAGTTCCCTGCAGAAGCCCTCATTACTATTGTGGGGCCATGGGATATTGCCGATGGAACTGGTAGTGAGGAGAAAAGTAGATTGGCCGATGTCATCCAAAAAGGCACGGTGACCTACCGCAGATTTACCGGAAGAAGGCTTTGGGAAGCGGTGTTCCAAGCATACAAGAATCAAGAATTTACCCTTGATGCAGCCATGGATGCCTGTGGATTATCTATGGACCTAGCCCATCGGTTGGCTATCGCGAAAAGACTGGTCACCAGTGCAGATTTCGTATATTATAGACAGGTGGTACCAGGGGAAAACCGATATGGTGCCTTACCTGAGACGGTGGTTCCACAGGAGTGCCAAGAGGACCTGACGCGTCTTGAGTCCAATGCGGCTATGTCCCTCGTTGATGAATTGTTTCCAGCGGAGACTGGTTTGTATAAGCGGGGTGCCCATGTAGATTCGGGTACCTTAAGTCTATACTTCCACTTCCCTGATGTTGCCCAGGTGCGTTATGCGGGCAGATTGCGAGAACTAGAGGAGCTTTCTGGTTGGCAGGTTGAGGTGAACACTAATGCCCACCATGGAGCATTGAACCAAGTGCTCTTGACCTTGTTGCCAGGGGACTGTCTGCCGAAAAAGGGACCGTCGATTTACGCTGATAAGAAGAAAGTCCTGCTCCAGTGTACACTACCAAAGGATGTACCCGTCGCTAAATTGGTACGCAAGTTCAAAGAAGAAACGGGTTTTGAGCTGGTTCTAGCCGAGGAAACCCCTTCGGTCGTAGTGGAACCTGTCAATGCTGCTGGCGATAAACAGTGGGAGATTAACCAAGCCTTTCGCTTAATTAAAGAGCACTTCAAATGGCTGGGAGTAGAGATCTACAAGCATAGTAAAAAGACAAGCCCCGATGGTACAGGATATATCCAACTGGCCTTTATTTCCCCTGAGATCGGAAGACAGTATGCGGAGGATTTAGATGATCTATCACGGGAAAGCGGCTGGCCTATCGTGATCGCCGAGGAGCCAAACCAGCATGCCATTAAGATGGCTGCAATAGTATTAATGCAGCGTGATTGGGGCCTGCTCAAGGAGCCAAGTTTCTTTAAAGGGGAACAGCGGGTTGAGGTGAAGTTATCCCAGCGCCCCGATGAAAAGCGTTGGTTGGAAGCGGTATCACGATTTAAAGCCAAGACGGGCTATGACTTAGAATACACAATCTGAAGAGGTGAGTCCTATGGATCAGTTACAATTAGTGTCTACTGTAAAGGAGGCCTTAGCTAAGACCAGGATTACCGACATTCATACCCACATCTATCCAGGGAGTTTTGGTGATTTCTTCCTGTGGGGGATTGATGAGTTACTTACGTACCATTACTTGATCGCAGAGACCATGCGCTGGATCGATCTTCCCTATGAGCAGTTTTGGGCACTGGAGAAAAGCGCCCAAGCGGATTTGGTATGGCAGACGTTATTTGTGGAGAATACTCCATATAGTGAAGCATGTCGGGGTGTACTGACTGTACTTAAGGCCTTAGGATTGGATACCACCAAAAGGGATCTGAAGGAGTACCGGGAATATTTCAACGCCCAGGATCCTGCCGCTTATATAGATCGAGTCTTTGAACTCAGCGGTGTTGATACGGTAGTGATGACCAATGACCCCTTTAGCGAACAGGAGTATTGGCAAGAAAAAGGCATCCACGATGAGCGCTTTAAGGCGGTATTGAGAATTGATACCCTGCTTGTGGACTGGCCAGGTGCGGTGCCAAAACTTAAAGGTTTGGGTTACGAAGTAAGTCAGACCATTGACTCCAAAACCTGTGAACAGGTGCGCCGTTTTCTAACTGATTGGATTGGGCGGATGTCCCCCTTGTACATAGCCGCCTCCCTGCCCTATGATTTTACTCTACCCAATGACAATCCAGGGGCAGTGATGCTAGATCAGTGTGTGCTTCCTGTGTGTCGTGAGTACGGCTTGCCCTTTGCGGCCATGATTGGCGTGGTAAGAAGGATTAATCAGGCCCTGGGAGACGCGGGGGATGCGGTGGGTAAAGTGGACATTGGTACCGTGGGTTATCTGTGTGCTCATTACCCGGAGAATAAGTTTTTGGTTACCCTATTATCTCGGGAGAACCAACATGAGCTGGCAGTGTTTGCACGGAAGTTTCGAAACCTGCAGGTTTTTGGTTGTTGGTGGTTCTTGAATAATCCAAGCCTTATCGAGGAGATTACCCGGATGAGAATGGAGCTTCTGGGAACTAGCTTTATCCCTCAGCATTCCGATGCAAGGGTGTTGGACCAACTAATCTACAAATGGACCCATTCCAAGGAAGTGATTGGCAAGGTCCTCATCGACAAGTACAGTGACTTAATGGATACAGGATGGATTGTGACGCCCGATGAAATCCAGCGTGATGTTGACAAACTCTTCTCCGAAAACTTTTGGGATTTTCTATCATAAGGGGGTTGCTTTCAGGTGAATCAACTATCTGTAGGACTTCAGTTATGGTCTTTGCGTGATGATGCGAAGCAGGATTTTGTCGGTACACTGAAGCAGGTGGCTAACATGGGCTATGCGGGTGTGGAGTTTGCTGGCTATGGTGGTCTAGGTGCCACCGAGTTAAAGAAAGTGGTAACCGACTTGGGACTAAAACCGGTCTCAAGTCACGTAGGCTATGGACAACTCAAGGACCATCTACCTGAGACCATCGAATATGCTGTGGAACTAGGATTAGAATACGTGGTCTGTCCTGGTGCCCCTCGGGAGGCGCTAAGAACCTTGGAAGATTGGCGCGGTTTCGGTCAGTTTATGAGTAGTGTTGCCGATGAGTGTAGCAAACACGGCCTAATTGTTGGGTATCATAATCATGCTTGGGAGTTCGATAAAGTTGAAGGCAAGCATATTCTAGATATTATCTTCGAGTCTGCCTCCCCCAAGGTGCAAACGCAGTTGGATCTAGGATGGGTCTTCCATGCCGGGGTTGATCCAGTGAAGTACTTGCTCGGATACAAGGGCCGGTGTCCTACTGTGCATGTGAAGGACTTTAAGGGTGATCGACAAGTGGAAGTAGGGCATGGGGATTTGGATCTATCTGGGGTAATTGAGGGAGCCCGTCAAGCTGGGGTAAAGTGGCTGATTGTCGAGACTGAGGAGTATAACATGGCCCCCGTGGACAGTGTTAAGGTAGGCCTTGACAGTATTAAGGCACTACTGTAACGCCCCAGGGCAACGTCAGGCTCCAGAAGACTGTATACCCAATGGTGTAGGCCTATGGTTGCGGATAGGGACCTTATGTAGAACAAATGTAGACTGAAGAAGGACTGATGAGCCATCACCCTGGCGGTGGTGGTTCGTCTTTTTTAAAAGAGTGTGGTAAATCCTTTAAGATCATGGCTCGGAGGGATTCTACGCTGGTAGTTTAGGTCAAAGCAAGCAAACATCGGGCAAATGAACTAAGGGAAACAATAAGGAAGGGCTATTGGAGAGTCGCCAATAGCCCCATTCTGTATGCTTCGAAACCTATTAAGTAGGGAGATAAACGAGCTGGTCGTTTACCTCCACTCGATGTGCGCCTAAAATGGTATGAAGTGGAAAATGGCAATGATTCCGAGAATGTACATGAACCAGTGAATCTCCTTAAATCGACCGCCGGCAACCTTAGCAACGATATATGCTAGGAATCCAGCAGCAATTCCATCGGCGATGCTGGTGGAGAAGGGCATAATCGCCATAGTGATAAAGGCCGGGAAAGCTTCAGTGAAGTCATCGAAGTTTACATCCTTAATGGCCCCGACCATCAGAACTCCAACAATGATCAACGCAGGTGCAGTAGCAGCTGAAGGAATGCTCGTGGATAAAGGAGCAAAGAACAATGATAGCAAAAACAGGATACTAACGACAACAGATGTCAGTCCCGTCCGTCCGCCTTCAGCGATTCCTGCGGTACTCTCAACATACGTGGTTACTGTACTGGTTCCTAACACTGCACCACCCATGGTCCCAATAGCATCGACGATCATTGCATCCTTTACCTTGGGTAGGCGGCCCTGTTTGTCAAGAAAGCCAGCTTTAGCACCGGTGCCTAGCAAGGTCCCCATGGTATCGAAAACGTCTACGAATAATAGGGAGAAGATCACAAACACACCAAGCTTTAGGGCTCCCACGATGTCCAGCTTAAAAAGGACCGGGGCAAGAGATGCTGGGGTACCAACGACACCACTAATACTAGTAACCCCCATAGGAATTCCAATGATTGTTGTAAGTAGAATACCGATAAGAATTGAACCCTTTACCTTTAAGGACATCAAAATAGCAGTAATCGCCAGACCAATAATCGCCAGTAGCGGTTCCTTAGCAGTGACATCGCCCAAGGCCAACAACCTTTCGGGATCACCTACAATAAGACCAGCGGATTTAAGGCCAATTAGGGCAATAAACAAGCCGATCCCTGCTGCAACGGATCTCTTGACTACCAGGGGTACGGCTTCATCGATGTAACCAATAACGTTAGTTACTGCCAAGATGAAGAAAACTACACCAGAGATGAAAACTGCTCCCAAAGCGGCTTGCCATCCGTATTGGGCTGCTACCACGGAAGCGAAGAATGCGTTTAAGCCCATACCACTGGCCAATGCGAAGGGGTAGTTGACAAACACCCCCATAAGAAAAGTGGTAATGGCTGCAGCAAGAATAGTCGCGGTGGTTACAGCGCCTCGATCCATCCCGGCGCCGGAAAGGATCATGGGATTAACGAAAATAATGTACGCCATGGTCATGAAAGTAGTAATGCCTGCAATGATTTCAGTTCGGACATCGGTTTTATGTTCTTTAAGTTTGAAGAAGCTTTCTAGCATGTCCATCCTCCTTGTTATTGAAAGTTGCTTCCTTGAACTGCATTAGCCCGTACTATTATTAGATAACCTCACGACATTATCCTGCAAGATCTGAAAGCAATATAACAAAAACCTGGTTCTCATTTATTGTCCCAATTATCACAGTATTCACCGTGACCATGCTGAGGGGTTATGTTTAATCTAGGGCTATTTGAGACAAACTAGCCATCAGGGACTAGCATCTGTCCGAGGAGGTTTCTGGAAGTTTATGCTGCTACAACTAGTAATCGCCGTATATCTAATCATTGGGTTTTTGGTTATCGTGCGTCTTTATCGGCGCAGATTAGTCATTACCCTTGGTCGGGACGATCGCTCTGAAGAGGTGTTGCTAAGTACCTCTCAACTGGAGCAACATGCCCGGGATGTGGCCACTAGACACCGATTGGGAGACAGTTCGATCAAAGGAAGGCTACCTGATTTAAATGAGACCGATTATACTCTGAGGACTGTTTATCATGATGTCTCCAAGGCGGTTGACCGAAAGGATAACATTGTCCCCGCGGCAGAGTGGTTCTTTGACAACTACTACATAGTCCAGGCCGCAGCAAAGGACATCCGACACAGCCTACCAATGGGGTACTATCGTAACCTACCTAAACTGGCAGGTGGTCCCCAGAGGGGTTATCCCCGGGCCTATGCCATCGCCCAGGAAATAGTGGCCCATACGGATGGTCGAATTGATGAGGAAGTCATTGCTGTCTTCCTCCGAGGATATCAGTCTGTATCGCTGCTTTCCATTGGGGAAGTCTGGGCCCTTCCAGCCTTGCTAAAGCTTGCCCTAGTTGAGGAGATCAGTGACCTTTCCTTGGAGATACTACATACCTTTCGTAACCAAAGGAAGGCCGATCAATGGGCATGTACGCTTCTTGAAGCACTCAAGGATACTCCCGAAAACCTTGTCTACAGACTACAAAAGCTTCTGCCCCATCTCAAACGTAAAGAGCCAGTCTTCCTAGTGGAGCTCCTATACCGTTTTCGCAACCAAGGTGGGGCCGCCGTGGATATTATGTGTTGGTTGGAGAGGTTTCTGGCCGATGAAGGCTTGGATGCAGAGGAACTCGTTCATCTCGAACATCAACGTCAGTCAGCCCGCAAGGTTGCCATGGGCAACCGTATTAGTAGTCTACGTCTACTAGCATCCTTAGACTGGTCGGAGCACTTTGAAAGACTGAACTACACTGAGCGTATTCTCCGGGAAGACCCCAGTGGTGTATACCCGGCTATGGATTTTGCTAGTCGGGATTTGTATCGGCATCACGTGGAAAGACTGGCCAAGGCCCTTGGTGTATCCGAGGTGCAAGTGGCAAGGCAGGCGGTTTCCTTTGCCAAGGAGGGCTCCGATGAACGAACGACCCACGTTGGTTATTATCTTCTAGATCAGGGAAAGGATAGACTGCTTAAGGAGTTAGGGGCAAAACCCCGTCCTCGGAGCGGCATAACCAGATACCCAGTTATTCCCTACCTAGGAGTCCTAGGAATTGGTACTATCCTCATCAGTCTCTTGATCGCTTCTTTTGTGGGGACTGGGTGGAAATTCCTCTTGGCTTTTTTCCTCTTAACAATACCGGTAAGTGATCTGGTGGTGACTACGGTCAATTCACTGATCACAAGATTCACAAAGCCCCAGATTATCCCTAAGATGGAGTTTAGAAATGGCATTCCTAAGGAAGCTAAGACGGTAGTAGTAGTCCCTACATTACTACCTGATAGAAAACGGGTTACCGAGTTATTTGAGCAGTTGGAGGTATACTACCTTGCTAATGCCGAGGACAACCTCTACTTTGCCCTGCTCGGTGATTTCACCGATCGCAAAGAAGAGCACTCTGCCGATGATGAGGAGATCATTCAGGCTGGTAGAAGTGAGGTCCGACGTTTAAACCAACTATACGGAAAGGAGGATCAGGCCCGCTTCTTCTTCTTTTGCCGCAAGTTGGTGTATAATCCGAAAGAGACATGTTGGATGGGATGGGAGCGTAAACGGGGTAAGCTAGAGGAGTTTAACGCTCTCCTATCCGGTGTAGAGGATACTAGTTTCATTGGTGCATTACCTCCAGAACTTACAGGGATCAAGTATGTGATTACTCTGGATGCGGATACCAATTTAGTGAGGGATACCGCCCGGCGCTTGATCGGGGCTATGGCTCATCCTTTGAACCAGCCGGTGATCGATGATAAACGGAACGTTGTTGTGGCAGGATACGGAGTGCTTCAGCCCCGGATCGGCATTTCGGTACTTAGTGCGGCAAGCACGCGATTTGCCCGCACCTTTGCCGGGCAAACCGGGATCGATCCCTATACCACCGCTGTTTCCGACGTCTACCAGGATTTGTTCAAAGAGGGGAGCTTCACCGGTAAGGGCATCTATTCCCTAGAAACCTTCAACCAAGTGTTAGGGGGACGCTTTCCTGAAAATGGGGTTTTAAGCCATGATCTTCTGGAAGGTTCCTTCGTAAGAGCGGGTTTGGTCAGTGATGTGGAGCTGTTGGATGGGTACCCAACCCACTATCCCGCTTACTCGACCAGACTGCATCGTTGGGTGCGGGGGGATTGGCAGTTATTGCCTTACTTAGGTACCCGCATTAGAGACAGTCGGGGGGAATGGGCACAAAACCCCTTGGGCATTTTGGCAAAATGGAAGATCTTTGATAACCTACGGCGCAGCCTACTGCCGGTTAGTACATTGGTATTGCTTACCACCGCGCTAACCGTTTTTCCCGCATCGGCCTGGCTGTTGCTGACTATCTTGGGCTTGGTAATCCTATACCCGGTGTTCTCCCACCTAGTTAACGCGTTCTTGTCACTGCGTCGGGGGATTCACTTCGCCGGACACCTGTGGACGGCTAGTTTTGATGCCCCTTCCCTAGTGAGACAGGGATTGTTGTTAATTACTTTTTTGCCCCATCAAGCTTGGTTAATGCTCGATGCTATTGTCCGGACCCTGTTCAGACTTACTGTGACTAAGAGAAACCTGCTAGAATGGGTCAGTGCCTTTGATGCTGAGCGGAGGCGGGGTCTTACTGTGAGAGGGTATCTTGCCCGGATGTGGCCAAGTCCCATGCTAAGCATCGCTATTGGAACGCTGGTCTATGGGACTAATCCCGCCTTGCTGGTGGCTACATCGCCCCTGTTGGTTCTGTGGCTTATGGCACCGGTTGTGGCCTACTGGGTTAGTCTTCCGGTTGCACCAAGGCAAACACAGGTTGTAGCTGAGGAGCGGGAATACCTCCGGGTACAAGCCCGCCGCATTTGGCAATATTTCAAAGATTTTGTAGGTCCAGGGGATCATTGGTTGCCACCAGATCATATCCAAGAGGAGCCTCACTTTAAGATAGCCCATCGGACTTCTCCCACGAACATTGGATTGGGGATCATTGCCAACCTTGCCGCCTGGGATTTTGGGTATATTGGCATGCTAGAGATGTTGGATAGATTAGAGGCTTCCTTTGCTAGTATGCTCCGGTTAAAACGATGGCACGGACATCTATACAACTGGTACGATACCGAAACGCTAAAACCCTTAGAGCCTAGATTCGTGTCCACGGTGGACAGTGGTAATCTAGCTGGTTACTTGATCACCTTGGTCCAGGGGCTCGATCATGCCTATGAGGTGCCGTTGGTTGATTGGGGTAAGGTGGGTCGTGCCCTTTGGGACACCTATTTGGTTATAGCCTCCACGGAGGAGCTGTCGCCTTTCCGTTCGGATATACGGCAGCTTTGCGATACTTTACAGGACCCGAGTACGTTGCCTTGGCAGGGCCTTAGAATTTTAGAAAAGCTACAGGGTCTAACCCAGGCCATGATTGACGTTGCACCAGAACCAAACCGCTTTTGGGTTAAGCAGATGGAGACGATGATTGAGACTCATACCGATGAGTTAAACCGTTGCCTACCATGGGTTAATGAGGTCCTAGAACTGGGACTTCAACCTGATCATGAGCTTACCCAGACGCTCTTGATGAGTACTAGTCTTGCAGGTCTGGAGGAACATGAAGAGAAGCTCACGAAATTGCTTGAACAAGAGCCTCAATGGCAGAGTCTAAAGGAATCCTTCCAAATCTCCTTGGCGAGGGGTGCAGAGATTCAGGCCCAGTTAGGGGACTTGATATCCGCCGCTACTCAGACCGTGTTCAACATGGATTTTGCTAAGTTATATAATGATAGACGAAACCTGTTTTCTATCGGCTATAATCTTGAGGAAAACCGTCTGAGCCGAGTACACTATGATTTAATGGCCTCCGAGGCCAGACAGGCAAGCTTTATTGCCATTGCCAAGGGGGACATCGAGCAAAAACACTGGTTTCGTCTGGGACGGATGGTGACTCGTGCCGGTGGTTCCCGGGCTTTGGTTTCCTGGACGGGCACCATGTTCGAATATCTAATGCCCCTATTAATCATGCGTAACTACCGGCATACGCTATGGGATGATACCTATGAGGCTGTTGTTCGAGAACAGATGCGTCATGGTGATCGCCATGATATTCCCTGGGGGGTTTCAGAATGTGCTTTTAACGCGATGGACCTGCATCTTAATTACCAGTATCGTGCCTTTGGTGTGCCCCAGCTTGGTTTCAAACGGGGGTTAGCCAATGACCTCATCGTGACCCCCTATGCTTCCTTCTTGGCCTTGATGGTAGATCCGGCAGCAGCTGTTGCTAATCTGAAACGTCTAGGAGAATTGGGGCTGGAAGGGAAATATGGTTTGTACGAGGCTGTGGATTTTACCAAAGAGCGATTACCAAGGGAGCGGGATCGAGTCATTGTTAAGTCCTTCATGGTCCATCACCTAGGAATGAGTTTTCTAGCATTGGCTAATTATTTCCTGGGTGGGATTATGCAGGAGCGTTTTCATCTAGATCCTTACGTGAAGGCCACGGAGATGCTCCTACAAGAACGCATACCTCTGCAACAACCCCTCATTAATAAGGAACCAACGACCCGATGGACTGTGCAGAGAAGACGTCCTGTGGGCATTGCTCTAAATCGTCGCTTCGGCAAAGCGGATCTGGAAGGGCTTGAAGTGCATCTAGCCTCCAATGGTGACTATGCAGTAATGGTCACCAATAGCGGATCCGGCTATAGTAAATGGCGGGAATACAGTGTAACCAGGTTTAGAGAAGATCCCATCGCCAATGATCGGGGCATGTTCATCTATATTCGTAACCTAAATGATGATACTGTCTGGTCCGTGGCGTATCAGCCGACCCGGGTGCTACCCGATGAATACGAGGTAAGTTTTGCTGAAGATAAGGCTGAGTTTCGGCGCCTTGATGCGAGCATTGAAACCAAGACCGAGATCACTGTGTGCTCAGAGAATGACGGGGAGATGCGTAGAGTCTCTATTACCAATCATGGGAGTGAACCCTGCGTTTTGGAGGTTACTAGCTTCTTCGAGGTAGTACTGGATCATCCTAAGGCAGATGCGGTTCATCCCACCTTTGGGAACCTCTTTGTGCAAACTGAGTACATTCCCGAAGTCAGTGCTCTAATTGCCAGTCGTAGGTCCCGGGGCCAAGAGGGGCCGCCGCTGTGGGTCATGCATACTGTGGCTGTGGATGGACAAGTGGTGGGAGAATTGGAATATGAGACCGATCGGGGCAAATTCATCGGGCGGGGACAGACCACGAAAGATCCTATGGGGGTACACGGGGGCAAGTTAGGGGGTACCGTGGGGGCGGTGTTGGATCCTTGTATGAGCCTTCGGCGCCGGGTACGTATCGCCCCTGGACAAACATCTTCCATTGTGTTCTCCCTGGCGATCACCTCTTCCCGGCAAGCAGCCATTGATCTAGCTAGTACCTACCACGATCCATCCATTGCCGAAAGAGCCCTTGCCTTGGCCTGGACCCGCAGTCAGGTGGAACTACGGTATCTAAATGTGAGTCTAGACGAAGCCCATCTGTTCCAGAGATTGGCATCCCAGTTATTGTTTGCTGAGCCAAGGTGTTTCCAATTTCGGGAGGAGGCCCTGGTGACAGCTAGAAGCATTAAGAAGGCACTTTGGTCCCAAGGGATCTCCGGGGACCATCCCATACTGTTACTGAAGGTACGGCAGCTAGATGATGCGGAATTGGTTAGACAAGTGCTAGTTGCCCATGAATATTGGCGGATGAAGGGTTTGCCGGTGGATTTGGTGATTCTTAATGAGCATGAAGTCGAATATGCAAATATCTTACAAGATAACCTGAAACAACTAATCCAAAGCTGCCACGCCCAAGGCAAGGAGAATCGTCCCGGTGGGGTATACTTGCGACAGGCGAATCTATTGGAAGCAGAGGAGCTTGCGGCCTTGGTCAGTGGCGCCCGATTGGTGCTCAGCGGCCCAGCTGGTCTTAAGGCGTGTCAACTCCGGATGGAGATGGGTCTTGCACTTAAACCGTCGCGGCTGCAACCCTCCCGTGCTTCATTCAAGTATGACTACAGGATAGATCCCACCCCGATTATTAGGCAGTTAAAATTTTTTAACGGCTATGGAGGGTTTACCCAGGATGGCAAAGAGTACGTAGTGGTCTTAAACCAAGGGCAAAGCACTCCGGCGCCTTGGATTAACGTCATCGCTAACGACCACTTTGGTTTCTTGGCCACGGAGACCGGTGGTGGGTACACTTGGGCCCAAAACAGCAGAGAAAACAGACTTACCCCCTGGACCAATGATCCGGTAAGCGTATTACATGGGGAAGCTATCTTTCTGCGAGATAACGAGACAGGGCAGATTTGGTCCCCGACCCCAGCACCGATCAGGGGAGAGAATCCCTATGTGATTCGGCACGGTTTTGGATATACTCGATATGAATATGCGGATCAAGGGATCCATCACGTGGTGGACCTCTTTGCTGCTGCTGCTGATCCGGTGAAGATCATCCGCATCCGGCTACAGAACAAATCTGACCGACGGCGCAGTCTAGGAGTTACGTATTATGCAGAGCCGGTATTGGGAGTACTCCAGGAAGAAAACTACCAGTACATTAGCACCGGTTTCGATCGAATTGCAGGTGGGGTCATTATGACCAATGCTGCCCGGGAGCATTATGCCGACCATGTGGCCTTTTTGGCAACCCTTAGTGATGAGTTCTCCTTTACCGGTGATCGCTTAGAGTTTTTGGGCCGGAATGGCTCATTGCAAGCCCCTGTAGGTCTTAACCAGGTTCATCTATCGGGACGGGTTGGGACAGCAATTAACCCCTGTGCTGCGATTATGGTACCGGTGACCTTAGAACAGGGAGCGTGGGTTGAGGTTACTTTTCTCCTAGGTGAATGTACGAATTTACAGGAGGTACAGGATCTAGTTGGCAAATACCGACAGAACTATGCCATACAAGGGGAACTGGATCGGGTACGAAGTAAGTGGGATGAGCTTACCGGAAGGATCAGAGTCAGTACCCCTGAACCCTCCCTCGATTACTTGGTCAATGGTTGGCTGTTGTATCAGGTTATTAGTTGTCGGTATTGGGGTCGTTCGGCCTTTTATCAATCCGGGGGAGCCTACGGTTATCGAGACCAATTACAGGATGTGCTATCCTTAATTTACACCTCGCCCCACATTACTAGAGAACATATTCTCCGTGCCGCCGCCCACCAATTCCAAGAAGGTGATGTGCAGCACTGGTGGCATCCTGAAGAGAGCAAGGGAATTCGTACCCGGTTCTCAGATGATTACCTATGGTTGCCCTACGTTACTGCCAAGTATGTACTTGTTACAGGAGATACCTCCCTTCTAGATGAGGAAGTCCCCTTCTTAAGCGGGCGTCCCCTAGAGGAGCTGGAGCAAGAGCGCTATGATGTTCCCGAGCAATCAGAGGAAACCGGAACCATTTACGAACACTGTCAAAGGGCGATCAACTACGGGCTGAAGTTTGGCGTCCATGGGTTACCCTTGATTGGTGCCGGTGATTGGAACGATGGCATGAATCGAATTGGTTGGCAAGGCCGGGGAGAGAGTGTATGGCTTGGGTGGTTTCTATGTCGGGTGCTTGAGGATTTTGCCCGAGTCTGTGTCCTCAAAGACGATGAGGAGCTGGCCGCGCAGTTTAAAGAGCATATTGAACGTATAGCCACGGCTATTGAACAGTATGCTTGGGATGGACAATGGTACCTGCGAGCGTTTTTCGATGATGGGACACCTTTGGGTTCTAGCGAGAATGACGAGTGCAAGATAGATGCCATTGCCCAAGCCTGGGCAGTTATCTCAGGGGTGGGGGACAAGAACAGGGCTAAGATAGCAATGCGTGCCGTTGATGATTATCTAGTTTCTGAAGAAGACCAAATTATTCGGCTACTTACACCACCGTTTTACCACACCCGTCTTGAGCCCGGCTACATCAAGAGTTATGTGCCAGGTGTGCGGGAAAATGGCGGACAGTATACCCATGCCGCAGCGTGGGTAATCCTTGCCAAACTCCTATTAGGAGATCGGGAACGGGCCATGGAGCTATTATTGATGCTTAGCCCGGTCAACCATGCCCTTACCCTAGAGCAAGCTGGGCAGTACCGAGTGGAGCCCTATGTTGTTGCCGCGGATATTTACAGTGTTTACCCGAATGTAGGACGAGGAGGATGGACTTGGTACACCGGAGCGGCCAGTTGGTTTTACCAGGTCATTGTTGAGTATGCATTGGGTCTTAAGATCCAAGGACAAAGGATGTTTATCCGGCCGTGCATTCCCGCTGATTGGCCTGGGTTTTCCCTGCAGTATCGCTACGGAAGTACCATCTACGATGTTACTGTAGACAACCAGAATGGCCTAACAGCACCGATCATCTTTGACGATCTACCTATAGCGGAGGAGGGGATACCCCTTACCGACGATGGTAAAAACCATAAAATTAACATCAATGCTAAGGTCTTAGAAGAACAGTCAGCTTTACTAGGTCAATGGTTGGATTAGGGTAAATAGTTCACTGGAGCTAGGTAAAACTCTTGCGGATAAGTGCTTTGTAAATAGCCTCCTGTTCTGGAAGGAATCCCGAGTAGAAGAGCGAAGTAATGAAATGAATAGTTTAGTAAACATTTCATGGTTGTTAATCAGTAACCATGGGTAAAAGAACCGGGACAGGGGGTTTATGAATGATTACTGTACAACAACAGCCGCGCGTATTTACTGGTAAGGCTCTATCACAGATTGCTTTCCCCTTAGGAGGAATTGGGACGGGAACGATCAGTATTGGGGGGCGGGGAGAGCTAAAGGATTGGGAGATCTTCGATCATCCCGATAAGGGAAACGTACCACCCTTCGCCTTCTTTGCCCTGTGGGCCCAGGCCAAGGGGCAGGCACCAGTGGCAAAGCTGCTAGAAAGAAGACTGCTACCGCCATATACTAGGGCCCACGGCCTGCCCCAGGCCCAGCTTTCGGGAGTCAGTCGCTTCGACGAGGTGAAGTTCGCCGGCCAATATCCCATTGCTAACCTTGAATTTATCGATGGAAAGATGCCGGTGGAAGTGGCCCTTACGGCATTTAATCCCCTAATTCCCCACAATGTGGATGATAGCTCACTGCCTGTTGCCATTTTTATGTGGAAGATCAAAAATCCTCACACCGCTCCGGTGGATATCTCCTTAGCTGTTAGTCTATCCAACTTTATTCCCGCACACCAAAGGGATGGGGGATATGATTGCCGGGGTAGTATTAATGAGTATCGACGCACAAATTGCGCCCAGGGGCTTTTCTTTAGCAATCCCCAAGGTGCCGCAGATGATCCCCGGAACGGAAGTCTTGCTTTAGCAACAACCTGGCAGGATATTAGTGCTACCACTCGTTGGTACCGAGGAGGATGGTGGGATGCCTGTCATCTGTTCTGGGACGATTTTTCCACCGATGGTAGGATCAACGAACGGCTAGATGCGGAAAAGTCACCTAGACATCAAGGCGATATATCCTCCATGGTCCTGCATGCCTCCTTAGAACCAAAGGAAGAAGTGACCCTACCAATATTACTCAGTTGGCATTTCCCCAACATGAGAAATCCCTTACACTTTGCGATCCCCGGGGACGAAAAACACAGCAAGTTGAAAAAATATGTGGCAAAGCAGTTTACCGATGCTTGGGATGCCGCAATTTACACAGTCAAGCATTTCGAGAGATTGCGGGAAGCCACTTCTGCCTGGAATGATGCGATCTGGAACAGTACGTTACCTAGTTATATTCTCGATGCGATTACCAGCCAGATCAGCACTTTGCGTACCCAGACGTGCTTCCGACTGGAAGACGGAAGCTTCTATGGCTGGGAGGGCTGCTCCGATCGGGAAGGGTGTTGCCATGGCAACTGCACCCATGTATGGAATTACGAGCAAGCCTTAGCCTTCCTATTTCCAGAGTTGGAGCGAGATATGCGGCGTACCGAGTTTCTGTATAATACCTGCTCCCGGGGGCATATGGGTTTTCGGACCAGGATTCCAAGGGGAGCCGAAATCTGGGAATTTAAACCCTGTGCTGATGGTCAAATGGGAGCGATTATCCAGGCCTATCGGGATTGGCAGCTATCCGGTGATGACTCCTTTCTTAAGGAACTCTGGCCAAAGATAAAACTAGCCTTGGAGTACGCATGGAACATCACACCGGACAACGCCCGCCCCTTTGATTCCGTTTGGGATCCAAACAAGGACGGTGTAATGGAAGGGCAGCAGCATAACACCTATGATATCGAGTTTTACGGACCGAATACGATGACAACGGCGATGTATCTAGGGGCACTCCGGGCCTGTGAGGAAATGGCGCGGTATCTCGGCGAAGAGGATAGGGCGCAGGAGTACCGGAGCATCTTTGAAAAGGGCAGAAAACGAGTAGACGAGGAGCTTTGGAACGGTGAGTACTATAGACAAAAGGTAGAGGTCCTGGAAGGACTTACTGTTCCGGAACACTTGCAGACGCCCTTGGTAACCTGTGCCTGTAAGAGTGCACCGGATGGGGTAGGGGCAAGTCTGAATCAGGACTTGATGCCCAAGTATCAATATGGGGATGGGTGCCTCTCGGATCAACTACTTGGTCAACTATGTGCCCATGTGGCTGGTCTTGGCTACCTCCTTGACCAAGACAGAGTCAAGGAGGCGGTTCATTCAATTTACCGCCATAATTTCCGCTCGGATCTTGCCGAGTTTGACAATGTGCAAAGGGTTTACGCTCTGAATAATGAAGGAGGGTTATTACTTTGCTCTTGGCCCAAGGGAGGTAGGCCTGCCATTCCCTTTGTTTATTCCGATGAGGTGTGGACGGGGATTGAATATCAGGTAGCCGCCCATCTGATTTATGAGGGCTGGATAGAAGAAGGACTAGAGGTTGTGAAAACTGTCCGGGACAGGTACGCGGGGTTTAATCGTAACCCATGGGATGAGTTGGAGTGCGGACATCACTATGTGCGGGCTATGGCTAGCTGGTCGGTGCTGTTGGCCTTATCTGGGTTCACCTATAGTATGCCCAAGGGAACCATGGGCTTTGCTCCGTGTTATCAAGGCGAGGAGTTTCAAAGCTTCTGGTCTACGGGAATAGCTTGGGGACGGTTCAGTCAGGTCATTACTGATACCGGCCGTCGATTCTGCCTTAGAGTTGCTCATGGCAGTATAGAACTGAGCTCCCTGACACTTGATGGCCTGACCGAGGGACCATGCAATGTCTCCTGTGACGGGAAGCCTATGCGCTCGACATTACAAGGGAAATCCGTCCAGTTTGATAAACCACTTATGGTGAATGCAGGACAGTATATAGAAATATCGCAGACGGTATGACTTGGTGAAAGATAGTCTGGCCTAGGGGGGGGTTATCCCCCCCATAGGCTAAAGAGGTGTTTTCTATGAAACCATCCCGGGTTCGGATCGTTGATGTGGCCAAGGCTGCGGGGGTTTCCGCGGCCACAGTTTCCATGGTGCTAAACAATAAGGGAAGCATTTCCGCAAGCACACGTCAGCATGTACTTGCGGTGGCCGATGAACTTGGCTATATCCATGAAGGCTCCAACAAGGATACTGCTGCGCAGATGTTGGCCCTTGTGGTGGAGGAGCTACCGGTGCCCCTGTTTGCAGATCCATTCTGCAGCGAGATTATGGCTGGGGTAGAAGAAGAGGCACGACGTCTCGGCTTTGGCATGTTACTTGTGGTATTGCCTACGATAAAGGGGGAGACTGTGATCCCAAACAACCTCCGTGGGCGCAACCTTGCCGGGATCATCGGACTTGGTGGAGGGGATTTGGCAGATTCGACGGTTCAAGAGATCGTAGCCTTGGGTCATCCGGTGGTTCTAGTGGACAATCACTTACCGGAGCCTTCTGCTTTTGGTACGGTCAGTAGTATCGTGGCTGATAATTTCCGGGCCGGGTATCTGGCCACGCAGCATCTTCTAAGGCTAGGAAAAAGGCGCCTTGCCATTATCCAGGGTTCGAGGAAGTACAAGCCCTTGAACGAAAGATTTTATGGTTTCCTAGCCGCGATGATGGATTATGGGGTAAAACCCGAGGAACAGTACATTTGTCAGAAGATATCCCGGGGCGCAACCAAAGGACAGGCAGAAGCGGAATATTTACTTAGCTTGAGCAATCCCCCGGAGGGGATTATCTGCATTAGCGATAAAGTAGCCCTAAACGTGTTGGGGCCGGTAATGCGTTTGGGCTTGCAAGTGCCGCAAAATATTGGTATTGTAGGAATAGATGATATCTATGGTGCAAGTCAGACGGATCCACCCCTTACCACCGTGCGTATCCCCAAAAGGGAAATGGGACGGGTGGCTGTACGGCAGTTACTAAGATGTATCGATACCGGGCAGGAATATTACACTAAGACCTGTCTTCCTGTAGAGCTTGTGATTAGGGGCTCTTGTGGAGCTCGAACATAAACGTTTTCTTTGCAGAAAGCTCATCTACCCAGATCCGAAGTGCTATCATCTTCTTTATTTAGCAATACTAAAACGGGGTGGATGAAATGATACCAACGTCACAGCTTCTCCAAATGGAAGGGAAGAAGGTTCTAGTCACAGGTGCTTCTTCGGGAATCGGTAGAGCGATCGCACTACGTTTCGCTGATGCACAGGCCCAAGTTCTGCTTTTGGATATTAATCGGGATGGTTTGGGGGAGATTAAACAAAACCTGTTGCCGGCAGCTTCTGTGTATCCAATTGACCTGACTAGTAAAAAACAGATTGATGAGTTTTGGGAAAGCCTAGACGATGATGCTCTACCCGATGTGATTATTAATAATGCGGGGGTATACCCGGCTAAGGACTTTTTAGATATTGACGAGGACTTTCTGCGGCAGACCTTTGCCATCAACCTGGAATCAGTCCTGTGGATGTGTCAGGGCTTCATCGGACGCGCTAGGAAAAAAGGTGGCATTATCATCAACGTCTCGTCCATCGAGGCGATCCTACCCTTCAAAAAGGATCTAGTCACCTACAGCGTAAGCAAAGCAGGGGTATTGGCCCTTACCCGGGCTCTAGCCCGGGACTATGGTCGGCACAACTTTCGGGTCAATTGTATTCTTCCAGGTGCGATCAAAACACCTGGGACGACCCGGTTAATCAAGCAAGCGATCCAAAAGATAAAACTGGACTTGATTAAGACCGGTTATGACTTTCAGAACCGACTAGCCCTCAATCGTTGGGGCCAGCCGGATGAGGTGGCCCGGGTCGCGCTATTCCTCGCTTCAGATTTGGCCAGCTATGTGCAGGGTACCATTATTCCTGTCGATGGCGGCTTCCTCTCATCATAAGCGAGCGGGGATTAACCCCGCTCATTTTGAAGTGGTCTTTTTCAAAAGACCATACCGTACTATGGAAATCCATCCCGAGGTGTTTGCATTACTTCGGAACCGACTGATCGGATTGGTAACTAAAACGCTGTTTTCTACCATTTCAGCTTAACGATTGTCTTGGCCTACTTCCAACACTGTTGTTTCTACGCCAAATTCAGAGCCATGGGTACGTAGGTAGTCTTTGTCGGACACAGTACTGTGTCTGCAACAATCAATTTGTTAGAAACTCGATAGGCTAGGTTGCAAACCCTCCAGATCACCCAATCCATTTTGGCCATGGGCATCGCAAGCCACAACAGTGTTGCAACATTCGATTAATGGTCGAGAAACGTCGCTATTGAACATGTAGTTGGAGTTTCCAACTCTAAGTGCTGTAACGCTTGGGGATTAGTTGCTCTATGGACGTTCTGATTTGGCTTTCCTTCGTTTTTTGTATTTCCCTTAATCTGATTAACAAAATCTCCTTGACCTGCGTAATCTACTGTGGTAATCGGTTGCCCATGTGTTATAATGATAAACAAAAACCCAAGGTCAGAATGGATGTGGTGGTTTGAATAAGAGGATCCTTGAAATATTAGAGCAGGATAACCGAGTCTCTCCTAAGGATATAGCAACTATGCTTGACCTGACAGAGGATGAGGTTATAGATCAAATCGCCCAGATGGAAGAACAGGGGATAATAGTTAAGTACCATGCGTTAGTCAACTGGGAAAAGGTTGATGACGATTTAGTCGAAGCGATGATTGCCGTTCAAGTAGAACCCGAGCGTGATGTGGGTTTTGATGATATTGCCGAAAGGATCTACAACTTTCCTGAGGTACGAGCATTGTACTTGATGTCAGGAAGCTATGATTTATCGGTATTTGTCGAAGGCCGTGACATTAGGGAAGTGGCCCATTTTGTATCCACTAAATTGGCGACGATCGACCGGGTTAAGAGCACTGTGACGTACTTTGTCCTAAAGAAATACAAGCAAGAGGGTGTCATCTTGGACGGGAAGACGAAACCGAAGAGAATGGCGGTGTCACCATGAACCGGGATTTCGTCTCTCCTGTAATAAAATCTTTGGCCCCATCGGGGATTAGACGTTTTTTTGACCTTGTGGCGGACATGGACGATGTGGTTTCCCTTGGGATCGGCGAACCGGACTTTGTGACGCCTTGGCGGATTCGGGAAGCGGCTCTTCATTCCCTCAAAGAAGGATATACCATGTACACGTCAAATCAAGGGTTGCTCGAGCTACGGAATGCGATCAGTGATTATTGGTACGAAAACATGGGGATGAGATACAACCCTAAGGAAGAAATTATCGTCACGGTAGGTGTAAGTGAGGCCCTTGATTTATTGATGCGGACTATTCTTACTCCGGGCGATGAGGTGATCATGGCGGAACCCTGCTATGTCTCTTATCAGCCGACGGTGATCTTGGCGGGTGGGGTCCCCCGCACTATTCCCACAACCATGGAGGATGGTTTCCAGTTAAGGGTAGACGAACTAGAGAAGGCGATTAACGAGCGTACGAAAGCAGTTTTGCTGTGTTCTCCTAACAATCCCACTGGAACAGTCCTAACAAGTCATTGCTTGGCGGATATTGCTAGAGTCGCCGTCAAGTACGATCTCTTAGTGATTACCGATGAGATCTACTCAGAATTGGTATACGATGGCAAGTACACCAGTATAGCCCAAATGCCGGGTATGAGGGAACGGGCGATTGTCCTAAACGGCTTCTCCAAAACCTATGCGATGACCGGGTGGCGAATCGGGTACGCCCTTGGGCGCACCGACGTGATCAAAGGGATGAACAAGATTCATCAGTATACCATGCTTTGTGCCCCGATTACCAGTCAAAAGGCGGCAATCGAAGCTTTGAGGAATTGTCATAGGGAAAAGGCCGCCATGCGCCAGGAGTACAATGAGCGTCGCAGATTGATCGTTAAAGGACTCAATGAGGTTGGCCTAGAGTGCTCTATGCCCCAGGGGGCGTTTTATGTATTCCCTTCAGTTAGGAGTACAGGGCTTGATGCGGAGACTTTCTGTGAGCAGCTTCTCAAACAGGAGAAGGTGGCAGTGGTCCCGGGAACAGCCTTTGGATCAAGCGGGGAAGGCTTTGTACGTTGTTCCTATGCTGCCAGTATTGATGAGATCAAAGAGGCCCTTGAACGCATCGGGCGTTTTGTTGAGAACAATAGCTTACGTAAATGTGCCAGTGGTGAGGGGGCTTAACGTGTCTGATATTGTTAGTTATGTAGAGAGTAAAGCCCAGAAGGCTAAGGAAGCAAGTCGGGTATTAGCGTCCTTGTCTAGCAAGAAGAAGGATGAGGCCCTGTTGGCCATGGCCGATGCCCTATTGGATGGTGCGCAGGAGATCCTTGCTGCCAATGAACAAGATGTAGCCTGTGCTAAGGAAAAGGGCATTTCAGGTGCGCTACTGGATCGATTGATGCTAACCCTCCAACGGATTAACGATATGGCGATAGGGCTGCGGGAAGTAGCCATGTTGCCGGATCCTGTTGGTGAGATTGAGCAGATGTGGAAACGACCCAATGGTCTGGAAATTGGCCGTATGCGGGTGCCTTTAGGGGTAATCGGGATTATCTATGAGGCCAGGCCCAATGTAACCGTTGATGCAGCGGGATTGTGTCTTAAGTCGGGGAATGCAGTCTTGCTGCGGGGAAGCGGGGAGGCGCTAGAATCAAACAAAGCGATCACCCAAGTGATTACCCAAGGGGCGCTATCCAGTGGGATCCCCGAGGGGGCTGTTGGGCTAATCGAAGAACCTAGTCGGGCAGGGGTTCAAGCCATGCTGCGACTAGACAGATACATTGATGTCTTAATTCCCCGGGGTGGAGCAGGACTAATAAGAACGGTTATGGAGAACGCTACGGTACCAGTGATTGCTACCGGAGTTGGGAACTGCCATATTTATGTGGACCGAGTGGCCAATGAGAAACAGGCTGTGGAGATTATTCTCAATGCCAAGACACAGCGGCCTGGGGTCTGTAATGCGGTGGAGACATTGTTGGTCCATCAGGATATTGCACCGAGATTTCTATCTGAATTGGCTCGCAGATTGGGTGATGCTGGTGTTGAAGTTCGGGGATGTAATAGAGCCGTGGAAATTGTACCGACCTGGCATCCGGCAACCGAAGAAGACTGGGATACAGAGTATCTTGACTTGATCTTGGCTGTTAAGGTCGTTGAAGGGTTTGAGCAGGCGGTGGATCATATCACGGTACACGGCACACAACATTCGGAATGCATTATTACTCAAGATTACTCCCTTGCCCGCCGGTTTCTACACGAGGTGGATGCCGCGGCAGTGTATGTAAATGCCTCAACTCGTTTTACCGATGGAGGGCAATTTGGGCTAGGGGCGGAAATGGGCATTAGTACACAGAAGCTACATGCGAGGGGTCCCATGGGCCTAAGAGAGCTTACGACGGTTAAGTATATTATTCTCGGTGAAGGGCAAATTCGTTAGGGGGGCTAGTTTCTTGGTCCAGTCAATCGGTGTTTTAGGTGGTACTTTTGATCCAATTCATCTAGGACATCTAATTCTCGGGGAGTACGTAGGTGAATACCTTAATCTGTCTCAGGTTTTGTTTGTACCAGCGGGTACTCCCGGGCACAAACGCGACAGAAACGTCACTTCCGCGGAACATCGTAGGGCCATGACTGAATTAGCTATTGCGGATAATCCCCGTTTTCATCTTTGTACCGTGGACTTGGAACGGCAGGGCGCTACCTATACCGTGGATACGCTCAAAAGCATTAAGAGAATTTATCCTGACCGGGAGCTGTCTTTCATTATTGGTTCGGATAACCTGTTGGATCTTTTGAACTGGCGGCAGCCAGAGCAGGTCATCTCGTTGTGCAATCTAGCTGTGATGCCCCGTCCAGGCTTTTCCATATCCGAAGCTAAACAACGACTAGGTTCGTTATATATTGAGGAACGAATCAAGATTGTTCCCGCCTTTACCATTGATATTTCATCAACAGATATTCGAAACAGGATAAGCCAAGGTATTTCCGTGAGGTATCTGATTCCAGAGAGTGTTTCAAGTTATATTGAGGAGCATGGGCTTTATGGATATAGATGAACTGCGGGGCGAAGTAGGGAAGGTGCTTAGCGCAGGGCGATTTCGGCATACACTAGGTGTGACACAAACGGCTGCAGCTTTGGCTGAACAGTGGGAAGCAAGTGGTGTGGAGGCGGTAACCGCTGGTTTACTTCATGACTATGCCCGAGAGCTGGCTGGGGAGCAGTTATTGCAAATAGCCATTGATTTTGGTATATTGAAGCTGCAGATTGAGGAGTCTTACCCGGACTTGCTACACGGGCCGGTGGCGGCAATCTTGGCTCGGGAGCATTTTGGTATTACCAATGATAATGTTTTGAATGCCATTGCTTATCATACTACTGGACGAGCTGGGATGTCGAAGCTGGAGAAGATTGTGTATCTTGCGGACTACATCGAACCCGGTCGGAGCTTTCCCGGTGTGAAGGGGATACGTCGACTTGCTTTCGTGGATCTAGATAGGGCTTGTCTGATAGCCCTTAGGAGGACTTGTCATTACGTTTTGCGAAGGGAGCTTCCCCTGCACATAGCTACAGTGGAGGCTGTTAATGATTTACTATTGTCGGCATCAAGCTAAGGAGAGTTATCATGCTTCCAGAAGAGGAATATAGAAAACGCATGGAAGAGTTGGATAAACAGGCAGTAGATCGAAGACAGGTGCGGCGTAAGCGGACCTTTATTGTTGTCTTTGTAATCTTGTTTGCGATTGTACTTGCTGTTTTGGCTGCATGGTATACTTACTACAAGCAGATCTACTGGGACGCCCCTAGGAGGCCAAAAACGGAAGGTTCCTTAGTCTTCCAGGAACTAGAGAGGTTAACCACGGTGCTTGTTTTAGGTGGCGATATCCTCGACAAGGAGGAGGGACGTACTGATACTATATTTGTCCTAGGTTATCTGCCAAATAGTAATTTTGTTAGTGTATTAACTATTCCCCGGGATACCTTAGTCGAAGTTGACGGAGCTATGAGTAGAATCAATGAGGCAAACGGCAAAGGCGGACCTGGTCTAGCCATGGACTGTGTCGAGACGCTCTTGGGTGTTGAGATTGATTATTATGTTCTACTTAATTTCCAGGCCTTTGAGAAAATTATAGATACTCTCGGGGGAGTAGAGCTTGTAGTGGAAAAAGATATGCAATATGATGATTTTGCTGGTAATTTGCATATCGATATCACAGCTGGCCTCCAAGTTCTTGACGGGCGGACTGCCTTAGGGTATATTCGGTATCGAGGAGATGGGTTGGGAGATATCACGGCGGCTGATCCCGTAAAAGATGTGTACAAGGGTCGTGTTGTTCGTCAACAGAACTTTATTAGTGCGCTGCAAAAACAGGTTCTGCGGCCCGCAACTATCCTCCGATTACCTGCGTTGCTTTCCGATGTGAGCCAAGGGGTGAAGACTAATTTGCCCATTAGGAAAGCAATCAGCATCGCTAAGCGTTTTCATAGAACTGAGGACCTTCACTATGGGGTTATCCCGGGGTCCGAACAGCGAATTAGGGGGGCTAGTTACTGGATTGCTGACCAAGATGTGTTAGCCTATGAGGTGATCGAGGTGTTTTCAGGGATCACACGTCCCGTAATTGGAGTTTTAAACGGCTCCGGAAAGCGCGGTATTGCCGCAGAGGTTGCTAGTTGTCTGCGTCAAAATGGCTATAGAATTCAAGAGATAGGGAACGCAGATCACTACGACTATGAAACAACTCAGATTAAGTACCAAGAGTCTCAGAACAGAGACTTTGCTGAACAAGTTAGGAGTCTAATGGGAGAAACGGCTGAGATTATGGAGGAAGTAGATCAGGCCGTTGATTTGCTGGTAATCGTAGGGAAAGATTACGTATCCAGCAACTAATCTAAATGGAGGTGGTTTGACTGTTACCTGAGCAACTTGCCCAACGCGCGGCGATGGCAGCCTTCGATAAGAAAGCTGAGAATGTGTGTATTCTCGATTTGAGCCAGTTATCGATTATGTGCGACTATTTTGTAATCTGCACCGGTCAATCCGATGTTTCAAGAAAGGCGATTGCCGATAACATAGAAAAAGAGCTTTCCGGTTTGGGGAGAAAGCGGTTGCATCGGGAAGGGGAACACGGATCAGGATGGGTTCTCATTGATTATGGCGATGTGATTGTACACATCTTTTCCCCCGAGGAGAGAGATTACTACGGTCTGGAAAGACTGTGGGGCGATGCAAAGCAAGTCGAAGTGACTATAGGATCAGAGAATCCCAAACTTGGATGATGGATGTGTGTAAATGACGGAGGATTTGGGGAGATATCAGTATTTGGCCCTTGTCTATGATCGAATGAAGAGTGAAGTAGACTATCCCCAGTGGGGTCAGTACGTGATTCAGATATGGCAGCACTACGAACATGCCCCTGAGACGGTGTTGGATCTGGCTTGCGGTACCGGTGGCATCACGCTTTATCTAGCTCAGCAGGGATACAACATGACAGGGGTGGATCTTTCAGAGGACATGTTAGCCCTAGCCGATGAGAAGTTCTATGATTCGAGGCTAGTGGTGCCGTTGCTTCAACAGGATATGAGGTATCTTAACACAGGTACTTCTTTTGATGCTGTGATCTGTCTGTGTGATAGTATCAACTACTTAGATGCAATTGACGACGTGAAACAGTGTTTTGGCCGGGTATATCAGTGCTTAAGACCTGGGGGCCTGTTCGTATTCGATGTGAATACTGCCTTGGCCCTAGAGAGATTTTACGGAACAAATGTCTACTATGACCAAGTGCCAGGTGGGGAGCTAAAATGGGAGACTTCCTATGATAAGAACAAGGGACGATGTGTGATGGATCTTACCTTTTCCATTACAGTCGGGGGTGTTCTTCGAGAGTACAGGGAGCGCCATATTGAACAGGCTTACCCGATGGATCAGCTAGCTCAAGCGTTAGATGAAAAAGGATTTACTGTTTTGGACGTTTTTGATGGCTTTACCCTTTTGCCAGCGAAGAGTAACAGCTACCGGTGGAACTTTGTGGCTCAAAGATCAGAATGACGAACGCCCCTTGACTTTCCGCAAGGGGTCAGTTATAATACGGAACGTACAATGTTTACAAAACTAAAGTCAATGAAGAGGAGTAGTAGCCAGTTAGATTCACAGCAGAGAGTCGACGGTGGGTGTAAGTCGATGTGGAACAACTGGGGAACTCGCCTTGGAGATTCACATGTAAATCATCTAGCATGTGACGGTTGCCACCGTTACGAGGCTAAGAGTGGGTTGTCATTATGTGGGGCTGTAGCTCAGTTGGGAGAGCGCTTGAATGGCATTCAAGAGGTCGACGGTTCGATTCCGTTCAGCTCCACCATTTTTGTATGATCACCAAAAAGGGTGGTACCACGGGAAGACTTCTCGCCCCTGCGTGTTAGCAGGGGTTTTTTGTTGTGGTTGTTTAAGCTTAGATTACGGAGGAGATCAACGGTGCGAACCTACGATTTTAGACAGATCGAGCCAAAATGGCAAAAACACTGGGATGAAAGTGAATTATATAAAGTAGCTGAAGATCCTGACAAACCAAAGTATTATTGCTTGGAGATGCTTCCTTATCCTTCAGGCAGGTTACACATGGGTCATGTGCGTAATTATGCCATCGGTGATGTTGTTGCCAGATTTCAATCTATGAATGGTTTCAATGTCTTGCACCCGATGGGGTGGGACGCTTTTGGACTTCCGGCGGAAAATGCTGCGATTCAGCGGGGGGTCCATCCTGTGCTATGGACAAAGGAAAACATTGCCTATATGAAGCAGCAATTAAAGAGGCTCGGGCTTAGCTACGATTGGTCGCGGGAAATCACCTCTTGTTTACCGGATTACTATCGGTGGACCCAGTGGTTGTTTTTACAGTTTTACAGGGCGGGACTCGCTTACAAATCTGGTGCAGCGGTTAACTGGTGTCCGTCCTGTGGCACGGTCCTTGCCAATGAGCAGGTGGTTGCAGGAAACTGTGAGCGCTGTGATACACCGGTGGAGAAAAAGCATCTTGAACAGTGGTTTTTCCGGATTACCAGCTATGCTCAGAGGCTTTTGGACAATTTGCAGAAGCTGGATGGTTGGCCAGATAAAGTGAAAACAATGCAGCATAACTGGATTGGCCGCAGCGAAGGTGCTATGCTAAAGTTTGCCATAGACGGTACCGACAAGATCCTAGAGGTGTTTACTACTAGGCCTGATACTATCTATGGTGCTACGTTTATGGTTATGGCTCCTGAGCACCCCTGGGTGGAAGAATTAATTGATGGGGCAGATAATGAGGCAGAGATTCGCCGGTTTATTGCCCAAGTGGTTCATGAAGATGAGATCTCAAGGACGGCCGAGGACACTGAAAAACTTGGTATCTTCACAGGTAAGTACTGTATTAACCCGCTAAGCGGAGAACGGATCCCGATCTGGCTAGGCAATTACGTATTAATGGGCTATGGGACGGGCGCGATTATGGCGGTGCCAGCCCATGATCAGAGGGACTTTGAGTTTGCCAGAAAATACGATATTCCCGTTCGTTTAGTGATTCAAGATCCCCAGGCGGAGTCCGCGGAAGACGAGTTGCCTGCTGCCTATGAAGGAAGCGGCGTTCTGGTTAATTCCGATCGGTTCTCAGGTCTTGAGAACAATCGTGCCATGGAAAAGATTATTGACTATCTAGAAACCAAGCAGTTGGGTGAGTTTAAAGTACAGTACCGGCTACGGGACTGGTTGATTTCAAGGCAACGCTACTGGGGTGCTCCAATTCCGATGATTAACTGCGAAAAATGTGGATTGGTACCTGTACCAGAAAAGGATTTACCTGTGATTTTGCCAGAGGATGTGGAATTTGGCACAGACGGTAAGTCACCGTTGTCTAAGCACGAGTCCTTTGTCAACACTACTTGTCCTACTTGCGGTGGCAAGGCGAGCCGTGAGACAGATACGATGGACACCTTTGTCTGTTCTTCGTGGTATTTCCTCCGGTATTGTGACCCACATAATGGGAAGCAAGCAGTTGACAAGGATGTTGCTGATTATTGGATGCCGGTTGATCAGTATATCGGTGGGGTTGAGCATGCAATTTTGCACTTGATGTATGCCCGCTTTTTTACAATGGTACTTCACGACTTGGGTTTGGTAGAATCCGAGGAACCCTTTGCCAATCTACTGACCCAAGGAATGGTACTCAAAGACGGTATCAAGATGTCCAAATCCAAGGGAAATGTAGTGGATCCGGATCGTATTGTGGAACGCTACGGAGCAGATACAGCTAGGTTATTCATTCTGTTTGCAGCACCACCAGATCGCGACCTTGAGTGGAGCGAATCCGGTGTAGAGGGCGCCTATCGGTTTATTAACCGGGTTTGGCGTTTAGTGCAAGATTACTCCCCGCGGGTACAAAAGGTGCAGCCTACTAGGAGTAACGATGGCCTTGTTGGACAGGACAAGGACTTAAGAAGGGCTATGCATCAAACCTTATCTAAGGTAAAGGGTGATATCCAACGGTTCAATTTCAACACCGCCATCAGTTCGATTATGGAGTACGTTAATGCTTTCTATCAGTATGATGGGGATAATATGTATCTTTGCCGAGAAGGGCTAGAGACCTTAGTTCTTATGTTAGCCCCCTTTGTCCCTCATTTGGCTGAGGAATTATGGCAAGAGCTTGGTGGCAGAGGAAGTGTTCATAAAATGGTTTGGCCCCAAGTGGATGAAGAGGCCCTTCAGGTTGAAGAGATGACAATAGTATTACAGGTCAACGGAAAGGTACGAGATCGGGTAACTGTACCGGTGGATATTACTGACGATGAACTAAAAAAGCTCGCTACATCTCAGGAAAGCCTGGCTCCATTCATGGAAGGGAAAGATGTGGTGAAGGTAATTCTTGTCCCTAAGAAGCTAGTTAACATCGTGGTCAGGTAGATACGGTAGAGACGGGACTGCCCTTGTTGAATGTCCGCAGGGCAGTTTCCTTATCCCTGCGGGTACAGTAGAAGTGGATATGTTGACAAGCTAAGATAAACCACATAGAATAGATATAAACGAAGGGAGTGGTGTGACGTGCCGCGCTTAACACTTAGGGGAAAACTAAATCGGCATGGAAGCTTGCTTTCTATTGGTCTTGCGCTTTGCCTATTTGTGGGTATGTCAGTTTACTATTACCTTCAGACAAAGCAAGGGGCCGATGTTGATATTACTTTCCATTGGGAGGATCAGGAAGACACTGGGGATGATGCGCTACATCCTGTGGTGCAGACCGAGTTTAATTCAGCGGGAAAGCTGAATATCAATAAGGCCGAGCAAGTGGAGCTACAACAATTACCCGGCATAGGTCCTGCGTTGGCCTTAAGAATCGTGGAATACCGTAAGCAAAATGGTCCCTTCAGTAGTGTAGATGAGCTTCTTAAGGTGAGCGGTATTGGCCAGAAAACCATGGAGAAACTTCGTCCTCTTATCTGTGTTGAATAGACAAAAAGCCTGTGTTGTTGCAAGCCAAAACGCCATCGCCTATATTGCGGGGGTGGTATTAGCTGCGGTAGCCGTTGATTATTTCAATGTGGCCGTAGCAATTGTTATCGTAGGTGTGATCCTGTTAGCGACTATGTTCTCCTATTTCGCGGACCGAAGCTGGATTGGTTGTGCAATTGCTGCCACCTGGGTGGCCCTTGGCTGCTTGGCATATTCTGCCAGTTTCCAGGTCCATCACCAGCGGTTTGGCTATCTGCAAGATCAACCGGTGGAAATAACAGGGACTATTTCTACACCATTGGCCCAGAAGGATACGAATTTCTATTTCCTGCTTGCTGTAAACCAATACATAGATGGTGGTCACGTGCAAGGGCGGATACGGGTTACGATAGATACCTGGGCTTGGTCAACTGATGAGCGGCAAGCTGTTGCTGCTCTATCTTACGGTGATGAGGTAGTTGTGAGCGGTTGGCTGCGGAAACCCTCTCGCGCATCAAATCCCGGGGAGCCTAATTGGCAGAGCTACGCCTACCGAAGTGGATATTCCGCAACATTGTACGTAGAAGATCCTAAACAGCTGCAGGCTACTGGAGGAAATAACGCTAGGTTTCCCATGAAGCAGTTGTATGCATTACACCAGGACATCAAGTCTTTAGAAAAGGACCTTCCCGATGATGTTGTGCCATTCTATCGCTCTTTGCTCTTAGGGGATCGGAGTCTATTTACAGTTAAACAGCAGGAAGCGATTGAACGAGCAGGGGTCTCTCATTTGCTTTCAATATCTGGTACACATATCGGCTTACTTGTCGGGGTGTACTGTATTGTGGGGAGTGTTTTTCGTAAACCCAGGTGGCAGTCTACTCTAATGGCGTTGCCCCTGCTATACGTGTATTTGCTGTTAACCGGATTACAGGCATCCACTCTTCGTGCTGTGGTGGGGTTAACCCTTGGTGTTAGTGCCGCGATTAGCAAGAGACCTAAATCATCGTTGCAGCTTTTGATTCTTACAGCGTGGGTTACACTGATCATAAATCCCCTTAACGTGACCGGTGTGGGGTGGCAGCTATCCTTTGCCGCTGTGTTTGGTATTTTGGCCCTAAGCCCTGTGTTTGGCAAAATGCTATTCCCTATGCCTAACTGGCTTTTCTCATCTGTAGCTGTTTCACTAGGAGCATGGGTTGGGGTGACGCCGTTGGCTCTGTATTACTTCCAGACCGCAAGCTTAAATGCGATAGTCGCCAATCTAGTATTGATTCCGCTGTTTGGGCTCCTTCTTATTATTATATTCCTTCTGGGAGCTATTGGGTTGGTCACACCGGGTTGGATTTCCATGGGAGGAGCCCTTGCCAATTATGTAGTTTCCCTGTTCTGGTTACTGGTTGATTGGTTTGCGGCTTTTCCCGGTTTCTTCCAGGTCCCTGGTTTTAGTTGGGTTTATCCCACTCTGTTTTATGCGTGGCTTATTGTGTGTTATCCGTTACTGCAAGAAACATCTAAGCTACCGCGTTTTTTATCCCGCCAGTCTCGAAAGCGTCTGCTAAACTGGACGATGGGGTTTTTGGCTGTTGCCTTTTGGTTTTCCATATTCAGTATAAGGCCGGGTGAGATTGAAGTAGTCTTTCTGGACGTGGGACAGGGCGATGCAATATACATCAGCTTGCCGGGGGACTATCATATTATGATTGATGCCGGAGGGCGTCCTATTCGGCCGGATCGCAGACCTTACGACGTTGGCAAAGAGATAATCTTGCCCTTCTTAAGGTACAAGGACGTACGTAGACTTGACTTGGTGGTGATTACCCATCCCCATGTGGATCATTATGGTGGGTTTGCGTCAGTAGTTGAAGCTATAGATGTAGGAATGATCTGGTACAATGGACAAACAGCCTCGGATCCCTCCTTTCGTCGATTGTGGTCATTGATTGAAGAAAGGAAAGTACCTTGTTATACTGTATCTACAGGGGATTGGCTTGAAGTGGGTGATACTCATCTGAAAGTCTTGCACCCACCCAGGTCAGTGGTTGCCAATAATTTACTAGGTACCAATGATGCCTCGCTGGTGACTATGCTAGAAGGCAATGATACTAGGTTCCTATTTACCGGTGATGTGGAGATTAAGGGGCAGCGGATGCTCCTTGCAGATGGGCAAGAACTAGACAGCTTTGCGATGAAAGCTCCTCATCACGGCAGTACTTTGGCTTTTGATGTCTTTTTCAATCAAGCGGTAAATCCGCAGATCTCCGTTGTTCAAGTGGGGCGTAATGGGTTTGGTCAACCGGGGGAACAAGTACTCAATAGTCTGAAACGGCAAGGTGTTCAGGTCTTTCGGACCGATGAGGATGGAGCGGTTATCGTTCACCTTTGGTTTGGTCGCCGTCTGGTACGCACCCAGAAAAGTCGGTTGTTTCTCCGATACTAGTAGTCGGCTTTTTAGTTAATGAGCACTGTGCTTTGGTGCCTGTCCTTTGACAAGGACAAAGGGTAAATGGAGAGGAGACGCTTATGGCAAAGGGAGAAAGTGGGTATCAACTGATTCAGGACGATATCTCGAAGAGGAGTTTTGCTCCTGTATATTGGCTTTTTGGTCAGGAAACGTACCTTAAGGATAAGGCCTCAGAGGAACTACTGGAAGCATTGGTACCCATGGAACAAAGAGATTGGGCCCTAACGAGTTTTCAGGGTGGAGACCTTCAGTTCGACCACTTAGTTCAATCGATCACATCACAGACAATTGGGGCCGATGTCTCAGTGACATTGATCCAAAGCTTTGATGAAACCAGATTGCAGCCGGAGCAGTTGCTTAAGATAGTTGAGGTCTTGCCGAGGGATAGTCACCTAATCATCCTATCGACAAATATAGATCGGCGGACGAAGTTCTTCAAACGGGTCAATGAGATCGGACGCATTGCGGAATTTAATCCAGTTAGTAATGTGGATGCGCGTAAATGGGTGGCCAAACGGCTTAAGGAAAACAGGGTTTCCCTGGAACAGGATGCCTTCGAGTTATTGATGCAACGAGTCGAGACAGATCTGCAGTTGGCCGCCAATGAAATAGATAAGATTAGCTGCTATTGTGGTCGGGATGGAGGTGTAGTTACCAAGGAGACGCTTGATCGTTTAAGTAGTCTTGCCAGTAGTGGCCCAGAGGATAAGGCCATTTTTGCTCTAGTTGATGCTGTCGGGAAGCGAGATAAGATGCAAGCCTTAGTTCTCCTGAGACAGATGCTCTCTTCTGGGGAGCAGCCCATGCGCATATTCATTATGATTGCAAGGCAGTACCGGTTAATCATGGGTGTGCAGCGTCTGACGCGCCTTGGGTATAAGGCGTCGGACATGGCCCGAGTTTTAGGATGTCATCCATTTGTGATCAGTAAGGTAAGTGCGCAAAGCCGGATATACTCCCCGGGACAGATACAAGAGATTATGGAACTGATCATGGAAGGAGATAGGAGACTAAAGGAAAGCTATGAAGGCCAAGCTCTTAATCTAGAAATGTTTCTTATTAGGTTGATGGTGTAATGGAGTTGGGCGGTGTAGATATCGATACACCACCCCCCATTTTACTGGACTTTGTTTAGTGCTTTAGTAAGACGGGATTTCCGTCTTGCTGCTTTATTGGGGTGGATAACGCCCTTAGATGCAGCTTTGTCTAGTAAAGAAACCGCCTCCGAAAGGTATGCCGGAGCATTCTCCGGCTGGTTTTCCAAGGCGACTTGGTATTTCCGGATTGCCGTCTTAACGCCTGATTGAACCGACTTATTTCTAAGGCTGCGGCGTTCGGCAACTTTGATGCGTTTCTTGGCAGAAGGTGTATTAGCCATTGATGTATATATGCCTCCCTAATATTCGCGAATTTGCCCATTGCAATTCTACCACGGTCAGCCTTGCTTTGCAAGTTGTTTCTCAGTCGAGCCATCCCCATTGCCCTTCTCCGGTAAGAAGTAGTTGTCACCATTAGCCAGCTTGATGATTGTCGCAAGTTCGATGTCGATGATTAGAATACCACATGATATTTCTACGAGTATGTATAGACACATTCTTATACAACATCAGACTGTACAATGCTAGAGGCGACAGGCCTTCCATCCCATGGCTGAAGTAGGGCATTATGTTTACTGTTGTTTTGAAATATGATTTATTTCTGCGAACTACTGTTTTTAGGCCCTGCCATTATGCGGGAAGGGTACGGGATAAAGCTCTGCGGGATTGGACATTCTATATTGTAGAGTGGAGGTGCATAATATGTGGTCTGAGTATGACTATTTGGATACGAGAACCGATCTGGCCATAGAAGCCCAGGAACTTTTCGTTAAAGAAGAAGGTCCACCTGAAATACCTGGGGTGGAAGTGTACAAGGAAGAAGGGAAAACCGCTACCGTCACCCGCATTTTCATCAAGTCCAAGGTCGGGGCACAAATGATGAACAAACTACCGGGAAACTACACAACGATAGAGGCCCAGGGCCTTCGTCAGAGAGATGTGGAAACGAGGGAAGAGGTAAGTCAGCTTCTGGCAAAGGAACTCACCCGATATACCAAGGACCTGGATACCTCGGCAGTGGTACTGGTAATTGGCTTGGGCAACTGGAATGCTACACCTGATGCCCTGGGCCCAAAGGTAGTAAACAAAATAATGGTAACAAGGCATCTGTACCAATTGGTGCCTGCAGAGGGAAGAGGAGGGCTAAGACCGGTGGCCGCCTTAGCGCCGGGAGTCCTGGGGCTTACTGGAATCGAAACAGGCGAGATTATTCTCGGTGTTACACAAAGGATCAAGCCGGGCCTAGTCATCTGCATTGATGCTTTGGCTTCTCGGAGCTCGAAGCGTTTATGTAGTACAGTCCAGATATCCGATACAGGAATAAATCCGGGTGCAGGAGTGGGTAACCGACGCCTCGCCATTACGCCGGAAGTCTTAGGGGTCCCGGTGGTCTCGATTGGGGTACCTACGGTTATTCATGCTACAACGATTATCAATGACGGACTACGGATATTGGAGGAAGGTCCAGAGGCCTTTGAACAAGACGAAGATGTTCCACGTGCTACTAGCCTACACGTGGATCCAAGAATGATCACACACCCTGAACGAACAGCTTCCAAAGAAGGCGGCAGTAACCAGCGTAAACAAGTTATCCAGCAGCTATTGACGCCCTACATGGGAAGCATGATTGTGACGCCAAAAGAGATCGACGTTCTCATCGATGATGTTGCCGATGTATTGGCCGGTGGCCTTAACGCCTGTTTACATGAGCAAGTGGATTTGAATGAGGTACTAAAATATATTCAGTAATGCACGATATTCTTAAGAGAAGGTAGGGTACGGATGTGCCCTACCGAACGGTCCCCCATTCACCACAGACTGGGGGAATAACGTTGCCAATATGAACCCGCTTGGTCTTACCAGATATGATTTAGGCAGGAAATCTACATAGGCCTGCAGAAGTATGTAAGGGCCTGAAAGGGCAAATCTGTTGTTTAGAGGTGGTCCACTATGCTCGGAGAGCAACGCCGAGCAGGGATTTTGAACGAAGTTCAAAAATGGGGTACGGTGCGGGTCTCAAACCTAAGTGAGTTATTCGGTGTTACAGAAGAGACTATTCGACGTGACCTAGAGGAACTGGAAAAGCAGGGATTGGTCAGACGAGTCCACGGGGGAGCCATTGGGGTTGGTTCTAGTTTTGAGCTGCCATACCATGTCCGAGAAGTCAAGAATCCGATAGAGAAAACCAGTATTGCGCTACAGGCAGTTGAGCTCATTAATGATGGAGATACGATCATGTTTGACGCAAGCAGTACTGCCCTGTATACGGCGCAGCGGCTGGTTCAGAAGAAGAATATAACCGTGGTTACAAATTCGCTGCGAATTATAGGAGAACTGGCGGCTTACCCTAACATTAGAGTTATTGGAGTTGGTGGTACTCTCTGCAATACCAGTTTGGGGTTCATAGGTCCGGTAGCAACAAAGACAATTAGTCAATTTCACGTAGACAAGGCAGTTTTCTCCTGCAAGGGGATTACCGACGAACATGGACTGACTGATGCCAGCGAGGTAGACAGCGAGATTAAGCGACTGATGGTCAAGGCGGCCAAGGAAACCATTGTTGTTGTGGATTACTCAAAATTTGGGCGCATTGCTTTCTGTAATATTGTTCATTTAGACCAGATCAATTGCGTAATTACAGATAGTAAGACCAGCGTCGAGTGGCTTATGAAAATGCGGGAGCGAGGTATCAGGGTAGTGCAAGCAAAAACGGGCAGTGCACCGATTACCAGGAAAAAAGAGTACCCTCCGGGCAGGAATATGTCCATTTAGGTCGAATACAGACAGTAACAAAGCAATAACCACGGCCTCTGTGGGAGGCTGTGTTATTGTTAGGCATATGTTAGGGGAGGTTTTTCAATGAAACTCGGTGTGTTCAATGCGCTTTTTTCGCAGAAGAACTTGGTTGAAACCCTTGACTATATTAAGTCATTAGGGTTGGACGCAATAGAAGTGGGTACGGGTAACTACCCAGGCAATGCCCAATGTCCGGTGGACGAACTTCTTGCAGATTCGGGCAAGCTCAAGAAATGGAAGCGACTTTTCGATGAGCGGGGGATTCAGATTAGTGCCTTGAGTTGCCATGGAAATCCCCTTCATCCCCAGGAGGAAGTGGCTAAGGCCCATCGTGATGTACAGCGGAAGACAATTCTACTTGCAGAGAAACTGGGCATTGATACTATACTTACGTTCTCTGGGTGTCCAGGTGAAGGGCCAAATGCTAAGTACCCAAACTGGGTTACTTGCCCATGGCCGGATGATTTCCTCAAAGTTTTAGAATGGCAGTGGGAAGAGGCTGCTATTCCATTTTGGCAAGAAGAGGTGCAGTTTGCTAAGGACCACGGGGTAGAGAAGATTGGTTTGGAAATGCATCCAGGGTTTTTAGTATATAACCCGGAGACCCTCTTGAAGCTCCGAAATGCTGTTGGTCCTGTAATTGGTGCCAATTATGATCCAAGCCATCTGTTTTGGCAAGGGATGGATCCAATTGCGACAATTCGAGAACTTGGTGATGCCATTTACCACGTTCACGCAAAAGATTGCCGCATTGATCCAATTAACACGGCGCGCAATGGTGTTTTGGATACCAAACACTATGGCGATGAGATAAATCGAAGCTGGATTTTCCGCACAGTGGGCTATGGTCATTCAGAATCTGTATGGAATGATATTGTCAGCAACCTTAGATTAGTTGGCTATGATTACGTACTGAGTATTGAACATGAAGATAGCCTAATGACGCCTAGTGAAGGCTTTGAAAAGGCCGTACAGTTCTTAAAGAACGTTCTTATTTATGAGACCGCAGGAGAAATGTGGTGGGCTTAGTAGGTCAGAGCCCCATCAGCCTCATACCAACCGGTGGCTTGACTTGAATTGCCCAAAAAACTATAATGGTACAAGATATTAGTAAGCCTGGCACGTTTAGATCCATCTGGATACTATGGATAAGCGGATGCAATGTTGAATATTGTAGTTATGTCGGGCCTTGTTCTCAATGTCTTTCTTCAAGCAGGTCAGTATCCTGGTTGGACTATGGGTTGATTTATGAAAGAGGAGGTTGTCTAATTGGCTGCGATTAACACAAAAGTTCCGGACAAGCGGCGCATACGCTTTGCGGTAGCTACTTTAGCAATGTTAGGTATGTTATTAATCCTGATTGCATCACTGCAATTCAGTATGAACTTAGTCTATGCATCCGCTGACGTACGGTCCAGTCTCTTTGAGTTGCCCGAAGAACCCTACTGGAATATGTTAGGGCTTTATGAGGAACAGGGCTACCAAGTTACTGACACTGAAATTGTTATCAAAGCAGTGGATTATTCCGATACCAACTCACAGACCTTGGAAGTTATTGACGAGTTAGATGGGCGTCAAGGGGAATTCCTAGTCTGGCGTGAGGACGAGACTTGGGTCGATTGGACCGTCGAAATACCTAAATCGGGTCTTTATAGCATGAACTTTACCTACTATCCGATTGAAGGGAAGCGTGCGCCGATTCGCCGCTCCATGAAAATCAACGGTGAATATCCCTTTAGGGAAGCACGTCGCTTTCAGTTTAATCGTCTGTTTGTGGATAGCGCACCTCCAATCCAGGACAATCGGGGTAATGATGTACAGCCTACACAAGTTGAGATTAAGCGCTGGATGAATACAGACCTATATGATCCGGATGGTCTTTACCTTGATCCTGTTTTGTTTTACTTTGAGGCCGGAACACATACGATCCGACTTGAAGCTCTAGGTGAGCCAATTGTGCTGGACACCATCGTGCTCGGTGGACTTGAACAGATACCTAGTTATGAACAGGTGTTAAATGAATACCGGGCCAAAGGATACAAGGAAGTAGACAACGTTCTTGTCAAGTTCCAGGCGGAGGATACTTATGTGAAAAGTGATGCTACCCTTCGTCGTGAATTTGGCTCCGATCCATTATCTGAGCCTTTTGCAGCGGGACAGTGGAGATTGAACGAGTTTGGTGGATGGCGCTGGCGGCTCGGGAACCAAGAGGTCACGTGGCGTTTTACTGTACCGGAAACCGGATTCTACAAGCTATCAATGCGGGTGTACCAGGATGGGCACCTACCGTCAATTCGTTCGATTCGCGTAGATGATCAGTTTCTCTTCGAGGAAATGAAAGAGGTTCGATTTTATCGGGATAAGCATTGGCGGGTTGAAAGCTTTGCTGATGAAGACGGTGTTCCTTATCTGATTCCACTTGAAGCGGGTGAGCATACCCTTAGTATGGTGGTTAAAGCCGGTGAAGTAAGCCGTACGGTACATGTTTTCACCAGTACTATTCGGAGAATGGCAGAATTGGGCCACCGAATTAGCATGTTAGTTGGACGAAACCCGGACCCCAATATGGAATGGGAGTTAGAGAAGCGTATTCCGGGCCTAGTAGACGAATTACAGGAAATACGGGACGTCTTAGCCGCTGAAGTTGACTTCCTTACAGAGTTAGCTGGTGGTAAACGACCGATTATCGCTAACAGCATATTAATTGTTCTTGAACAGCTTGATCAATTCTTGGATAAGCCTGACCGCATGGTGATGGGTCTAGAACGGTTCCAAGGTAACCAGCAGTCCCTTGGAACGTGGATTCTGGAGCTTCAGGAAAAACCATTACGGTTAGATTATATTGCGTTTTCCGGACCGGATGTGCCGGAGCCACGTGGTAAGTCTAGTACCTGGGAAAGATGGTCACTTAGCTTCTTTAACTTCAAGGACTCGTTCGCCAAGGACTATACTGGTGTTGGTAGTTACCACGATGAAGGTAGGGTTCTTGAGGTTTGGTCGCTACGCGGCAGAGAGTGGACCCAGATTATTAAGGAGATGGCCGAAGAGACCTTTACGCCTGAGACAGGCATACACGTAAACATGAACGTCCTTCCTTCTAACCAGACCCAGGTTCTTTTGCTAGCTTCCGTGGCTCAGCAGGGTCCCGATATTGCCATGGGTGTTCCACCGACGATGCCGGTTGAATTTGCGATTCGAAATGGGTTAGTCGACCTTTCCGAGTTTGAGGATTACGAGGAGGTAATCACTCGGTTCCGACCAGGTGCCATGACTCCCTTCCAGTACCGGGATGGAGTGTATGCCATACCTGAGAACCAGGATTTTTCCATGATGTTTTACCGTACGGACATTCTAGGAATGTTGGATCTCGAGCCTCCACAGACTTGGGAGGACGTCTACAAGATGATTCCAACCCTCCATGCCAATCGTCTAGACTTCTACTATGCCGGTGGATTCATGCCATTCCTCTATCAACGGGGTGGGAAGTACTATACCGATGATGGGTTGAAGTCTGCATTAGACCAACCAGAGGCATTGCAGGCGTTTAAGGAGTACACGGATCTGTATACAAGTTACAGGATACCGATGGAGGCAAACTTCTACATGAGGATGCGTAGTGGCGAGATTCCCATTGGGATTGCTGGCTATGGAGTCTATACACAGCTTTCTGTTGCTGCGCCTGAGATTACTGGTTGGTGGGAGATGGCTCCTATGCCAGGCCATATGAAGGATGGCGGTGTCATCGACAGAAGCGCAGGAGGTTCGTCCCAGGTTGCGGTGATCATGAGAGACTGTGAGGATCCCGAAGCTGCATGGGAGTTCCTAAAGTGGTGGACCAGCGCTGAGGTGCAAGCTCGATATGGAACTGAGCTAGAGGCGCTAATCGGTGTGGAAGCTCGATGGAATACAGCCAACGTCGAGGCATTGCAGTCGCTCCCGTGGCCGCGTCGAGATATTGAGGCGATTTTGGAGCAGTGGGAGTGGTTCCAGGAAATTCCTGTTGTGTTGGGCGGTTATTACACGGATCGGCACGTAAACAATGCGTGGAACCGGGTAGTCTTACAAGGTTGGAACGCCATGGAAGCATTGGAAGAGGCTGTTCGTGAGATTAACCGAGAACTACAGAGGAAGCAAGAGGAGTTCGGTATCACCAGTGCTGACGATCTCCTAGGCGACTCGAAGTAGGCTGAAGGGAGTGACAGATTGTGGCTGAGCAAAAGGTTGAAGTTGGAAGTAAGGCTGGCGGTCTTCAGACCGTTCAGCTCTCGTTTGGAGAGAAGCTGAAGGATCTAGGGAAAAATATTCGTAAGCATAGGCTGTCGTATTTGTTCATGGCTCCGTATCTGATCTTGTTTCTACTGTTTACGGTGGGTCCGGTGTTGGCTGCGGTGTACCTAAGCTTTACGTATTTTAACGTATTGGAACCACCTCGGTGGATCGGCTGGACGAACTATCGATTGCTGTTTTTGGAAGACGATATCTTCTTGATCGCGATCAAGAACACCTTGGTGTTTGCGATTATTAGTGGTCCAGTGGGATACTTTGCTTCATTCTTGATGGCATGGTTGATTAACCAATTGAAGAGGGCCAGATTAGCCTATACACTGGCGTTCTACGCACCGTCAATGACATCCGGTGTTGCTATGGGTGTTATATGGCAGTACTTCTTTTCCGGTGACCGTTATGGGTTAGTCAATAACTTTCTGATTAACCTCGGAATCTTGAGGGAGCCATTTCTATGGTTGAAAGATGTTACAACGCAGATGCCGGTGGTTATATTGGTTTCTCTGTGGATGAGTATGGGAGCGGGCTTCTTGGCGATGCTAGCAGGGTTGCAGACAGTTCCGGAGGAGCTATATGAAGCCGGTGCAATTGATGGAGTCAGAAGCAAAGCACAGGAGATCTGGTTTATTACGTTGCCCATGATGAAACCACAGCTGCTCTTCGGAGCGGTGATGGCCGTGGTCAGCTCCTTTAACGTGTTCGGCGTGGCTGTAGCATTGACAGGTCTACCTAGTCCGCTGTACGCTACGCATACCATAGTTGCACACTTACATGACTATGCCTTTATCAGGTACGAACTAGGATATGCATCCGCGATTGCGATGGTGTTATTTGTTGTCACATTTTCTTTGAACCGGGTGCTGATGAGGGTATTTTCCACCAAGGGCGACTATTAGTCTTTCATACGGAAAAGAAGCAGGGAAGCAGTGTTGCTTCCCTGATGCTGTGATGTCTATGTAAACAGAGGAGGTCTTTTCGGATGGCAGTGGTACAGAAGAAAGGGTTTGGGGCCGGAAGAAGTCTGTTGTTTATTTTGATGACGGCTTTAGGAGTCTTCCAATTACTTCCACTAATATTTATGGTTTCGCATGCCTTCAAGCCGTTGGATGAATTGTTCCTGTTCCCACCACGGTTTTTCGTGCGGAACCCAACACTTGATAATTTTTCGGATTTGCTAGTTGCTACCTCTGGCACCTGGGTGCCTTTCTCGCGATACTTGTTCAATAGTGTGTTTGTTTCTGTCGTCGTAGTACTGGGTAGTGTGCTGATTTCTAGTTTGTGTGCATATCCCTTAGCGAAGCACCATCGCATGCCGGGGCGGGATTTCATTTTTAACGTGATTGTTTCTGCATTGATGTTTCCCGGCGCGGTAACAACAATTCCAGGTTATTTGGTTATTAATGCCCTCGGCCTTATTGATAAGTATTGGGCGTTGATCTTGCCAGCTCTGGCGGCGCCAATGAGCATGTTCTTGATGCGTCAGTTTATGATGCAGATACCTGACTCGCTTATTGATGCTGCGAAGGTAGACGGAGCGTCGGAGTTAGATACTTTCCTGAAGGTGGTTGTGCCCTTTGCCAAGCCCGCGTGGGCCACGGTAACGATTTTTGCGTTTATGGGTGTTTGGAATGACGCCTGGGCGCCTGTGGTATATATGCGGACTGAGGCGATGAAGACCTTGCCGGTCGCCATTCAGACTATCGCTGGTGGCGGTATTGGTCGAGCGGGCGCTGCCGCTGCCGCTTCGCTGTTGATGACGGCACCAGTGATTATTATCTTCCTGATTTTGCAGAGCCAGGTATTAAGTACCATGGCGTACTCCGGGATTAAGGCGTAAAGAAGTAGAGGATAATAGTGCGTTGAAGGGCACCCAAGGTTTCTAGGGTGCCCTTGTTTTGTTGGAGTGTCTGGGAATGGGATGGCTAGAAAGAGTTGGTAGTATGAGCCGAGCAATTACGTTCAAGCTCATGGCATCCATAGGCCGTTGGATGGCCTTCGAATTGGGGTTTTTGGGGCCCTTAGTGCGGTTTCAGGAAGTGGTGCAAAGCAAATAGGCCTCTCTGGCGATGACAAGTTCCTCATCTGTAGGAATGACAAATACCGCGACCGGTGAGTTGGCAGTGGAGATGAGTCTTTCGTCTTCGCATTGTTCATTACTATGAGGGTCTATGTCTATCCCGAGAAACTCTAAGCCTGAGCAGATCTGGGCCCGTAGGGCGGAAGATTTTTCCCCAACGCCACCGCTGAAGATGAGGACATCGATACCGCCCATAGCAGCAGCGTAGGCACCAATGTACTTGCGGCAACGATGGGTGAAGGCATCAATGGCCAGCTGAGCTCTGGCGTGCCCGTCTTTAGCGGCCTGTTCTATTTCCCTCATGTCATTGCTTACTCCAGAAATTCCAAGCCAGCCCGCTTCCTTGTTGAGAAGATTATCCATTTGCTGGGAAGTGAGGCCCTCTTTTTTCATAATGTAGGTCACGGCCAAGGGGTCAATGTCTCCGGAGCGGGTGGACTGGACGAGACCCTCGGTAGGTGTCAGACCAGTACTTATTTCCACCGAGCGTCCAAATTTACAGGCGTTGGCAGTGCAACCGCTACCTAGCATTAGGGAAACAATACGCAGGGATTCCAAGGGGCGATGGAGAAGTTCTGCAGCCCGAGACGTCATGTAATGAAATGTGATACCGTGAAAACCGTAGCGACGGATCCGATACTGCTCATAGTATCTATAGGGGATTGCATAGATGTAGGTACTAGGTGCAAGGGTTTGGTTAAAAGCACTGTCAAAGACGCCTACTTGGGGTAGTTGGGGAAAGAACTCTTCGCATAGACGGATTCCAATGAGATTGGGAGGATTATGGAGGGGTGCAAGCTCAGCGTATTTCTCCAATGCCGTCTTGAGCCCATCATCCACAAAGGACGGCTGGTAGTAGTCTTCACCACCATGTACAAGTCGATGCCCTATTACATCAATTGTGGATAAGTCACAGAAACCGGTAGCTAGAGATTCAAGGGCAAGTATGAGCCCTGCTCGATGGTCCGGTATGGAGGTGACTTGCTCGTAGGTTTTCTCTGGTGAGGAAATGACTAGGAAAGCGTCCTCCTTGCCCAGCCTAGTTACTGACCCTTGAATCAGGACGCGTTCACTGGGTAGATCAAAGACCTTTAGTTTGATCGATGAGCCTCCGCAATTAAGTACGAGAATACGCACGGTGATACTCCTCCTTTCTAAAGCAGCTGCTTCCATAGTTGGGGATCAGGGGCCGCAATTACCGTTTTCTCCAAGAGGAGACCCTGTTCAATTGAGGATGATGCCGCCTTATCCGCGGCTAGGGTTACTGAGGCAACATCGCCGGTAAAATATACAAAGGATTTCCCGCCCATACCCCGGGCTAGACGGATCTCTATGAGGCCAATATCGGCCGCCTTTGCTGCGGTATCAGCTGCGAGAATTGCCGACGCAACGGTATATGTTTCGATTACACCAAGGGCTCCTAGGGAATCGATGTTGGTGCTTGCGGTAAGGGCAGGAAAGACCGAAGGATGTAGTCGTGCTAACAGGAGGTCATCGACGATGGCGTCGGCAGCCTGCTTTCTGGCGGCACTAAGCCCCGCTTGAATACTAGCTACGTCTCCGGAGAAAAGGATAATGAATTTACCGGGACAGACGGGCATGGCGGTAAGCAGCTGAATATGTGCTGTTTTGCAGATGGTATCTGCTACGGATAAGCCCCGTGTTATGTTTTGTACTTCAACTAGTCCTAATGCTCTAGTCAAGGTAGAGCCCTCCCTTCTGCCCGGATTACCACATCCGGATTGGTGCTAATAACAGTACCTGTAATGCTCGCATGGATAGAAGCTCCTAATCCTTCAGTAGGAGCTGTGGCGATTAGGTCTCCCTTTGTGATCTGTTCCCCTATTGATACGGTGACTACCGCTGGTTGCCCGATATGCTGTTTAAGAGGAAGACGTACCTCGGATATTTCCCACGTGTCAAGACGAAGAGGTGCTGGCACGTCCCATTGAGTCAGACGCAATCGATTCAGCAGGCGAAGGGTAGGAACCTGTCTATAGGAACGTTCCCTACGGGATTGCTCGACAATAGCATGGTGGGGGTTTTTGATTCCACCAGCAGTCAACTGTTGTTTCAGCATGACATGTAAAGCCCTAGGGCTCAAGCCCATGGGACAGGCATAGGCATCACAAACTCCACATTCTGAGCATAGGAAGGCTTGGGTGATCGCTTTGGCGCTAAATGGCTTTCCGTAGGCTACTGCGGTCATAGTCTTGTGGGGCTCTAGGCCGTGCCCGAGAAGGTATCTTGGGCACATATCAGTGCATTGACGGCAGATACAGCACACCGACATAGCAGCCCGGATTACACGGGTATTATCTACGATTTTGTACCCGAGAAGAGGATGTCCCGCGGGCACAATGATAATTGCCTTGGTGGTCTTGGTAACGGAATCGCTCGGGGATACTACTTTCCCCATCATTGGCCCACCATCAATGATCACAATACCATTGGTGTTTGCGGCGACCTGGTGGAGGATGCTACTGATTGGGGTTCCAATGGGAACCTTTAGGGTCATGGGTTCCTCAATCGCTCCTGTCACCGTGAGGTACTTATCTGTTACGGATTGCCCTTGTAGTGCGTTATAGATGTTTAGCAGGGTTTCAACGTTGAGAACCACAGCATCTACGTTTAGTGGGATGCCGCCTTCAGGCACAACGGTTTGGAGAACCTCATATACCAGGACCTGTTCATCACCAGCCGGATAGAAACTGTCTAACTTTACTAAGTCCCAATCGTTTAAAGGCTGGATGTGGGGTTGAAGCGCAGCGATTGCTTGTTTATATTGGCCCTTCAGTGCAAAATGTCCATGGGTTGCGCCTAGGTGTTCTTTGATTGCCTTTGCTGCTTCCATTAGCTCAAAGGGAAAAGCGGCCATAAGCTCCTGATCTACCCGGAGTAAAGGCTCGCATTCCACCCCATTGATAATAAGATGGTCCACTTGTGTGTTTAGCTTGACGTGGGTTGGAAAACCAGCGCCACCAGCGCCCACAACCCCCGCCGATTTAACCTGTTCTAAGAAATCTCTTGTTGCCATTAGGTGATCAGGCGCGACCAACTATCTGAGCTTACCCCGTGGTGGAGGAATGCGCCTTCCTCCTTTCTATCGGGTCTATATTTGCTAAGCAGGTGCTTTCTGGTCCTCTAGGAGATATTCAATGCTCCGTTAATGGTCAGGCGATGCTCACGGGTAAAATGCTTAGCGGTTACAATACCTTCCCCAGTAGGATCGGCAATTGTATGGGCGAATTCAGCGGCACCACCCACTCCAAGGGCTGTCCCCGAGGGACCGTTAGCCACAGTAAGACCAGCTCCTACCTCTCGTGTAAACTGGGTAATACGGTGAATATCCGAGGAATGGATCACCGCAGTATGACCAAGTCCCTGCTCTGCTTCAATAGCCATCTGGAGTGCGTGGGAGAAATCACGGGCACGAACGATGGGCAGAACCGGCAGCATTTGCTCAATTTTTACTAAAGGATGTGCAAAGTCGGTTTCAAAAACCACTAGACGGACGCTTGGATCCACAGGTACTTGGATCTGGGCTAGAATCTTGTCGGCGTCTTGTCCCACATAGTCCCGATTAATATGTCCATCCTTAACCAGGAGATTTGTCAGCTGTTCGATCTGATTGCTCTGCTCGACAACATAAGCCTTGTTTTTTCGTAACTCATGTATAAACTGATCGGCCACTGCATCTACTACGAAGATCTCTTTTTCGGCTATGCAGAGGATGTTGTTATCAAAGCTTGCACCGGCAACGATGTCCCTTGCCGTGTTAGCCAGGTCCGCGGTCTCATCGACAACCACCGGGGGATTCCCAGGGCCGGCCGCAATGGCCTTCTTCCCACAGCTTAGGGCCATGTCCACAACTCCTGGGCCCCCGGCAGCGGTGACCATGGAGGTTAGCTTGTGGGTGCAAGCTGCTTGTACGGCATCCATGCTTACCTTATCTAATGCTGTTAGGAGATCCAAAGGGCCTCCCGCTTCAACAATGGCTTTGTTCAGCACCGTAATTGCTGTTCTTGTGCAGTTTTGGGCGCGGGGGTGGGGACAGAAGAAGACAGAATTGCCCCCTGCCAACATGATGATGGCATGGTTAATGATGAATGGGGTAGGGTGGGTAGTGGGGGTTATGGAGACAATAAGTCCAAAAGGAGCATGCTCGATTATTGTAACTCCGTCGTCCCCACCAATGATCCTTCGTGTGAGGACCTCCATGCCAGGTGTTAGTTTGGCTGCGTTTATGTTTTTCTGGATCTTGTCCTCGTATCTGCCTAGACGGGTCTCTTCATGGGTGATGTGGGCAAAATACTCCGCGTTGTCTATTCCAGCGTTGCGGATCGCGGCAATGATCTGCTCTCGTTTACTCAAAGAAAGACTCATGAATTGTTGCTGTGCGGTGGCACAGCGATTAAGTGCTTCATCCAAGTCGGAGTAAATACCCATCGCTGACGTACTTGAATGCAACTTGGTCTTCTCTGCTTGGGTTGACTTCATCTTAGCAACCACTTGTTCTACTATTGCAGCAATTCTCTTTTCATCGATTTCCATAGCGCATAAACCGGTTTCCGCTGAGAAACTGCGGTTTGAGTCACCTCCCAATCTGGGAACGGTACTGTTCGAACGTACCAGTAATGTGAGCCAACGAGAGAACTTTCGGTTTTGGGATACTCCGGGAGAGCACCATTTATCTCCCGGAGTCTGGGCCAATAATTCTGCATTGGGCCCCACAGTTAATGCCCGCTGCGTTGGCATCGTCGGTATCAAGGTGCATCTGTAGCTTAAACGTGTCCTTTACCCGCACTTGCACCCTTCGGAAAACCAATGCTTTCTCTCCGGCAACTTCAACTTCTACTAGGTCGTCATCTTCTACGCCAAAAAGAGCTGCCTCGATTGACGTCATATGGATATGCCGATTTGCCAGAATACAGCTCTCTTTTAGAGTTATTGATCCTGCTGGACCTACGAGCGTAATCGCTGCTGAACCTGCCAGATTCCCCGATGGCCGAACAGGTGGGTTTAGTCCTAAGGTAATGGCATCAGTACGCGAGACTTCAACCTGTGTCCGAACGCGCATAGGACCTAGAATACGTACGTTTTCAATTGAGCGCATTCTTGGTCCGATTAACGTCACTGTTTCCTCTGCAGCAAACTCCCCAGGTTGGTAAAGATCCCGTAGTTTGTGCAAACTGGCTCCAGGTCCATACAGCTTTTCCAGGTCTGCTTGACAAATATGTACATGACGTACTGATACACCTACCGGTATAGTATCAACCTTCGGTTCTATTGATTTGCCGTTGGTCTGCACGATGGAGAGCACACGTCTGGTGATTTCCTGTACTAGCTGTCTCTCGTCCATCCGTATTCCACCCTTGCTTAGTCGTTAGTCACACTGGCACAAGCCCAATGGATCCCATCCCGCTGCTGAAATAGGACCTATGCCCGCTTTAAAGGCCTGATAGCACCTATTTCTTGGCCGGTTGGTCAAAGCAAGGAAGAGTCTTTTCTACATCATCATGGGGACGAGGAATGATGTGGGTTGCAATGACTTCACCAAGCTTCTCTGCGGCGGCGGTGCCTGCATCGACGGCCGCCCGGACAGCACCGACCTCACCCCGTACCATTACCGTTACATAGCCACTTCCGATTTTTTCATATCCGACAAGAATAACATTAGCTGCTTTAACCATTGTGTCAGCTGCTTCGATTGAAGCGACCAATCCGCGAGTCTCAATCATTCCCAATGCATTACCTGCCATGTCAGAATATCCTCCTTTTGTGTCCTATCGTAGTAGTTTGCTGATTTCCTTTGCAGGGCGGGCGAGTACCCGGTACGCAAAAACCGTATTTACTTTGTTGGCCGCAGCCACAGCTGCATCGCAAGCAGCTTGTACAGAGGCTACATCACCTTCTATCCGGGCGACAATCCTGCCGCCTCCATTGGCTTTTTCAAAACCAATCAGGTTCACATTTGCGGTTTTGAGGGCTGTATCTGCCGCTTCGAGGCATGCAGCCCATCCTACTGCTTCGATCAGGCCAACTGCTTTCTGTGCCATGGGACACTCCCTTTCTAGAAGAACCTAAGGAACCAGTTGTACTATAATGTTCGCGCTCCTCCTCCCTGAGAAAATGACTGGAAGTCCGTATAGCTACTTAGTTGTGCAAACTAAGAATCCTTGCTTCTGACATGACCCTTAGGTAGAGGACGACTTTGTTGCGTTCCCCCGAATCCGGGGGTTGAGGACTATCCTTTTGTCTTTGCCGCTTCCTCAAGTAATACTTGCTGGGTCACCCTGGTAATTATATCCACAAGGTTCTCGTCTTTAGCTGCCGCAGCGCAATTATCTTGAACGCTACAAGCACCGCAGTCCATACAGCCAGGGTGGCGACCGGGTACGTTCATTTGCTTGCGCAGTTCAAGAAGTCTTTGCACATCCTCCGATGGTAGAACCCGCGCTTCACCGAGTTGACGGGCAGCAAGACTTATTTTCGCGTAAAGCTCCAATGTCTCCATTTTGAAGTAGGCGTTTTCAAGGTTAACGCCCACAGTTATTGCTCCATGGTTTTGGAGCAGGATGGCATCGTGATTTTCCAAGTGTTGACTGATGGCCTGGGGAATCTCATCGGTAGAAGGGGTTCCATATTTGGCGATGGGGATCCACCCCAGGCTGATGACTACTTCGGGAATGATTGGTTTTTTCAAAGGAATACCTACCACCGCGAAGGCGGTTGCTGTAGGGGGGTGTGCATGTACAACCGCATTCACATCCGGCCGCTGTCTATACACTGCCAGATGCATTTTCAGTTCAGAAGATGGCCGCATCCTACCGGAAATCACGTTACCTTCAGTATCTACCTTAACAAGCATATCTGTTGTCATGAATCCCTTGCTCACACCGGTAGGTGTTGCAATTATCTCATTGTCATTTAGCTTGACACTAATATTGCCATCGTTAGCTGCTACGTATCCATTACTGTAGATCCGCTTGCCGATATCTATGATCTGGCGCTTGATCTCATACTCTGAAGCCACTTGGCTCCCTCCTCGGATCTGTCATTATCTTGGTTTTGTTGGTTCTTTTTTGGTTTCAACAGACACATTCGCCATTGATCCGGGATTTCCTTTATGTTTTTTGAGGATATGTGGTTTTAATTTGTATTGAGGTTTTCGGATTGCTCCTGTAAGGAGTAAAGCTCCCTCATTATTCCGGCTAGGATGTGCCATGCGGTACCTGGGTACTCGGTCTCGGAATGGAGTGCGATTAACCTGCCAGCGGAAAAGGGGAGAGCATAGACATGACCGTTCCATTGGCCGAGGGTTTCCTTGTCCACTGCATCAGCTAGGGCAGTGTCGGCCAGGAAGTACTCATCCAAAGCCAGTAACAGGCCCTTTTCTGAAAAGAAGGTCAAATCCTCAGCCCGCAAAACGAAAATATCCGGAACATCCCGGCTGCCGATTAGGACAACCAGTTTTTGGTCGTAGACACTTGGGTGGATGGATTGCCATCGTATAAAGAACTGCTCGTCAGTATTGTTGTAATCTGCCACCATTCTGGCGAGTGATTGCTCCTTAGAATAGGGTAATACCACGGTCATCATATCGATGATGTCTCGATCTACAACCTGGGGCGAATTGTGACGGCCAATGAGGATTAGCAGGATAATCAGTGCGCAACCAAGGACAATGGTTGTACGACGATGACGCGTGCGATTGCGTGCCGCTTCCTGTAGAATCCGGGTCTTCTTTTCCTTATCCTGCTTTACTGTGTCAGCTAACTGTCCGCAGCCTACAGCGGCGCACCCGCCCCTTAGGGCCCAACAGGAACTATGGTGTGGCCTCTTACAGCGGGGACAGTAGGTAATATCCTCGTTTTGAATAGGCTTGTGACAAGCGATGCATTTTAGTGTGTGACCATGATTGGATGTGCGTGCATCAACCAACGGGGTCACCTCCTTGATGACATAAATCACATCTTCTACATTCGTGCTGGTTTTCCTGCTTACTGGTTTTGCTACTGCAGGAAAGCAGTCTTTGGTGGCGAAACTCTAGATGAGCTTTTCTTTTCAGGAAGGAGCTGCTTACGATGGTAAGAACATCGAAAGAGGAAGCATTAAGATATCACCGAGAAGGAAGACCCGGCAAGATCGAAATAAGGATTACAAAACCCTGTATCAATCAGCAGGACCTGAGCCTGGCCTACAGTCCTGGCGTTGCTGAGCCGGTACGGGCGATTCAGGAAGAGGAAGAACGGGTGTTTGAATATACCGCTAAAGGTAATCTTGTGGCGGTGATCTCCAATGGGACCGCAGTATTAGGACTAGGTAACGTGGGTCCTTTGGCCAGCAAACCGGTAATGGAGGGCAAGGGTGTTCTATTCAAGAGATTTGCCGATGTGGACGTTTTTGACCTGGAACTGGACGCCCCGGATCCTAAGGATTTTGTGCAGATAGTGAAGGGACTAGCCCCCACCTTTGGAGGAATTAACCTGGAGGACATTAAAGCTCCGGAGTGCTTTACGATTGAACAAGAGTTGATCGAGAGCCTAGATATTCCGGTATTTCATGATGATCAGCACGGTACCGCGATTATAGCTGGTGCTGCTTTGCTCAATGCCTTAAAAGTCTCAGGAAAGAGACTACAGGACGTGAGAGTAGTGGTTAATGGTGCTGGGGCAGCGGCCATTGCCTGTAGTAAGTTCCTAATCAGTCTCGGTGTGGAGCAGGCGCAGTTGGTCATGGTGGATTCCCAAGGAGTCATTTTCCAAGGACGGTCCACGGGCATGAATCCTTATAAGATGGAGTTTGCGGCAAAAACAGAGGCTAGAACCCTCGATGATGCCATAAAGGGTGCTGATGTGTTCCTTGGTCTGTCAGTGGCAGGTGCCCTAAAGCCCCACATGCTGGCTTCAATGGCGAAGAACCCCATTGTCTTTGCTTTAGCCAACCCCGATCCAGAGATTGATTACGATGAAGCAAAGAGTCTACGCCCCGATGCCCTTGTGGCTACGGGAAGGTCAGACTATCCCAATCAGGTGAACAACGTATTGGGTTTCCCGTCGATTTTCCGTGGTGCCCTGGATGTGCGGGCCCGTAAGATCAGTGAGGGGATGAAGGTAGCGGCCGCCCAGGCCCTGGCTGCCTTGGCTGAAGAACCTGTTCCAAAGCAGGTGCTGTGCGCATATGGAGTGAAGGAGCTGAGCTTTGGTTACGATTATCTGATTCCCAAACCTGTAGATCCTCGGGTAATCCATTGGGTTGCTCCGGCGGTAGCTGTTGCTGCCATGGAAGACGGTCTGGCACGACGTCCCGTGAACATAGACGATTATAAGCATCTATTGGACCAACGATTTCCCCAGGATTAGGAGTCTATTGCCGTATGAGCCTGATTAGGTTAAATGGCCTAGTCAGGCGATTCTGCTTAAAGGGGTTCAAGTTCTATGTTACCCCATGCACCTAGTTTGTCGTCTTTGATGATTAACACTCCCATTACTCCGGGTATCTTGCTTACCTGTTCTATCGCGGATTGGATCCCGGAGGCCTCCTGAACCAGATTCCCTGCCTTTGTTGCCGCTGCATCGGCTAGAGCGGTATCTTGGGACATTACCACTGCCGCATCGGCACGGCCAATGCTTAATGAGTGACCGGAAGTTCCTGCTGAGGTGCAAATCCCAACCGGGATGTTGGTTGGTGCTAGGATCGCGATTTTGCCACTCAAAGGAGAGGAACCCGCCAGAATGCCAATTCGACGTCTTTGCCGGCAGAAGAGAAAAATGTCGCCACCGTTTTCCACTATGAGCTCGGAGCACATTGAAAGAATTACTTCCCCTACCATCTCGGCGATGGTTCCGGCTACAGCAGCCATAGGACCGACGCCTACTTTTGCTGCTGCTTCACTCATTCTTTTTACAATTGCAGGATCATCCTGCGAGTAAGGGAGCGGTACCAAGGAGTCTTTGAAGTGAGGGTGAAAGGCCATATGAGACTTAAGATTACGACGGAGGCTTAATACCTTAGCCTCCGCCTGTTCACGAATGCAGGGTAACAGATCCCCAGGAGCCCTAAGACCGATCCAAAGGTCTGTTTCACTAACGGCGATTCTGAGATGGTGAAGGTCACCATCATCTTGGTTAGCGCGGTAGGTGCGTGGTACATACATAGCTAAAAACTTGCTTCAATGCAAGATATGGGGCAGGCTGTAACACACAATTCACATCCGACACATTTGGTATCATCGAATTTGAGGTGAGCTGTTTGCGGTTCGATGCTTAAAGCTCCGCTTGCACATACCGCGGTACAGGCGCCACAGTGAACACAATCTACTGTGTTTACAATGATCCCAGTACCGATTAACTCCACCCGAACGCCCTGGGATTTCAGGTACTCCAAGCCGGATTCAATCCGTGCATCGGTTGAGTTTTCAATCTCAACTAGGAGCCGTCCTTCCTCTTTCGGTGTTACCTTTGCCCTTAGTATATTAATTGCCAGATCATAGTCCTTTACCAACCGATAGGTCAGCGGTTTGTCGACCAACCCCGGTGGGAAGCTTAACCAAACCCGTGCTTTGCTCATTTTTACACCCTCCTCTTAGCCTAGGATACTTTATCCGTTTTAACCGGTCGTACTTCTAGGGGCTTTGTTCTTCCTTCTTGTGGCAATGATTCAATTGGTTCCTGCAAAAGGAACTGCCCCTGTTGGATCCACTTCTTCAGCTCCTCGGCTATGTCTCTAGCGACAACGAGACTTGAGAGGCTCGCGGTTCTAATTCTCTTTCCGTTGAGTTGAATCGAACCGCTTCGCAGTTGACTGTAACTGACTTGACCGAGGGTGGGACGACTGCGCTGCGGTACGCTGTAATCAACAATGGTTGTATAGATTTCCTCATTTCGAACCGACACGTATCGGGCCATTTCCTCATCTAGTATAGGGATTGGTATGCCGACACCAACGAACATTGTCACGCCGTACTCGTGCATTACCGCTGCCCTTAGATAGCGACGTTCCATCTGCTTGAGGTCTCCAATAACAGCTAGGGTTCCCGCTGAACTAGTAGGTACCTGATTCGCCCCTCGGTTTTGGCTGGGGCTGTGCTGGGTGCCTTGCCATGCTACATAACCCTGCGCTCCACCTAGGAATATGCGGGTACCGATACCAATGGCGCGGTAACACGGGTCATTTAACAAGGGGCTAAGCTCCCCCGAAGTGGAGTAGGTGACATTTGCCAGATTGGGCAATAGGGTTCCCATATATGTGTATAACACATGGTCCGAGGTATTCACAGCCGCTGCGTAATTCTGATAGACGTTTCGTGGATTAAACAGATATGCTTGGTTGAGGTCATCTAATGTAACCACGGTTTCGATACGTGTCTTCGGGTAGCAGTCGGTACCAGGGGCGGTGGCCCTAAGTATAACTGGTTCTCCCGCGATCAGATCCTCGATCACATGGGCTCCCCCGTAGGCCATTCCCTTGGTTTCGGAAAGCTCAGTTGCCCCGATATAGGCATCGACCGCTGCCAGGCCTGCATAGGCCGGTACGTCATTAAGCCATACCTTAGCCATCTTGATTGGGGGATCCGAATGTCCGAAGTTTAGGAACGCCCCACTAGAGCACATGGGTCCAAAGGTTGCAGTTGTTACTACATCTACTCTTTTTACCACTTCTTCGTAGCCAAGTTCTTGGGCCATAGGAATGATTTCCTCTGCTGTTACTACAACGGCGCGTCCTTCTTTGATCTTTTCATTAATCTGTGCGTAAGTTTTCTTTACGGCCACTTTGTATCCCCCGCCTTTCTATATAAAGAATATCAGTGGTTGTACGGGTTATCTAGGATACCACATGATTTAATCTATGATAGCATATAAGAATAGCACAAGCAATATAGATTGAGCTCGGGAGTGAGTCAACGATTAGCGGGTAGAGGCTCCATCTCCAAGTCGGCTCGGTTCCTTACGTGCTAGAAAGTGGTACCTTCATTGAGTCTGTTGAACAGGTTCGACAATCCACCAGACGAAGT
>JALNWK010000010.1 GCA_023230925.1 Limnochordia bacterium | reverse complement strand
TATGGTATATGTCTATTTAATTATACCAGCTGCGGCTACCAAACGCAAGCAAAAAGCCGCGGTTTTTCGCGGCTTCTAGAGGTTTTCTTCCATTTCTGCTATTAGTTTACTGTTAAACTCGGGCTATAGCACATTTCGTATCCACCGGGTAAACCGAGATAAAATCCGTAACTCTTGAAGAGTTCTGCCGCCTAGTGACTCTTCATCAGGTATTTGGAGGATCCTGGTATGCCCTTAACGATAACCGCCGACTAACCATGGTAAACTTGCGGGCAAATAGCCCTTGCACATATCGTATGCTAAATTGTGCCATAGTAAGCAAGACATTTTTACAACTTGTCTTAGCAGTATGCAACAGTCAATGAAAAGCACTGCCTAAACGCCTTAGAACTCATAGATAACGTAAAAACCAGGACTCTGACTATGGTAGACTTGCGGCTTCCTTTAGGCTTAGCGTAACCGAACTTTATAGACTAAGCTTCGATACCTTAATCTACGTCACAGACATAAAAAACAGATACCTGGCCAGTAGGTGTATTTGCTAAGGTTTGGGAATTGAATATGGAACAAAATCAGCATTGAAGTCGGTATAGGGAATCCTTACTCGTTGCCCAATAGGTATTCCTCCATGATCTGACGAGCTACCGGGGCCGCTAGGGCACCACCCCCACCGTGTTCCAGGAGTACAGCCACAACAATGGAGGGGTCAACTGCAGGGGCCCAACCCACAAACCAGCCGTGGGCTACTCCCCCAACAACCTGGGTGGAGCCGGTTTTTCCTGCAAAGGTTATCTGTGAGCCAGCGAAAACACGCCGGGCCGTACCTTCGCTAACAACCATACGTAAGCCCCGTTGAACAGTGTCCCAAGTCTCCTCCCGGAAGGAGAGCTCACTGACCAACTTGGCGTTTCTCCTGTAAAGCACATCCCCCGCCGGGGACTGAATTTCCTTGACCAAGAAGGGTTCGAAGATCTTCCCGCTCGTGGCCAAACCACCATAGGCCACAGCCATCTGTAAGGGTGTAGTCAGCAAGAAGCCCTGTCCAATACTATAGTCCTCGGTTTCCGCAGGCTGCCACCGCCGATCCCAAGGATCCAAGTTACTAAAATTCCGCCACTTCCAATCAGGGGTGGGGACAATTCCAGTCTTTTCGCTTGGGAACAGATCAATCCCTGTGGGATTACCTAGGTTGAAAGCAGTAGCATAATTAGCGATTCGCTCCGGCCCAAGTAAGGAACCGAAGTGCCAGAAGTAATCATTGCAGGATTGGCTCAAGGCATCGGCCACAGTCAAAAGTCCGTGACTGAGCCCGTATTCCCTGTAGTACCAACAGGTTTTTCCCGACTGACTCCGTCCATCGGCAAACCAAACATCGCCTGGACCCGTAATTCGCTCCTCTAGCATGCCGATGGCGACAAAGGGTTTGAAAGCCGACCCGGGGGAAAATAGGCCCCGAGTTGCGCGGTTCTCTTCCGCTGAAGGGGGTCCACTTAAATAGGACAAATACTCTTTGCTCACACCGCCCACAAAGCGATTAGGATCGAAGTTAGGATAGCTCACCATGGCCAGGATCTCACCGTTATTCGGATCCAAAGCCACCACAGCACCAGATTTTGCGTCCTTTGTGCTCTCTTCCTCTTGGAGCATCGCCAGCTGCTCAATCAAGGCCCTCTCTACGTTCTCCTGTAACTTCTTATTAATAGTGAGAAAAATGTTGTTACCCGGCACCGGTTCCTGCCTTCCTATTTCTTTGGTAACATGGCTATGGGCATCAACCTCAACTTGGGTAATCCCATCCTTACCCCGCAGTTCCCGCTCATAAAATGCTTCCAATCCACTGCGACCGACTAGGTCCGTAGGACGGTATCCCTCTTTACCTAGCCTTTTCAGCTCTTCCTCATTGATCACGGTCATATACCCTAATACGTGTGAGGCCAAAGAACCATAGACATATTCCCTAGCGGGGATCTCTTCCACAATGATCCCCGGCAATTCCCAGCGGTTCTCCTCAACAGCAAGCAATGTGGCCGCGGGCACATCCCGGATTAGGCGAATTGGTTCGTAGGGGTAGGTAGCGCCTTTCCTGATTAGTCTTTCTACATCCTCTACTGTCTCGATTCCACTATTTTCTTGTTGGACCAAGATATCGGTGAGTTTTTGTAGGACCTCTTCCTTATTTTCGGTTAATCCACCGGGTACCACAGAAATAGTAAAGGAACTACGGGAACGGACCAGCACCTCCCCGTTCCGGTCCAAGATTAAGCCCCGGGGGGCGGAGATGGGCATAAGGCGTATCCGATTCCGATCCGCAAGGTGAGCGTACCGGTCTTTTTCAGCGATCTGCAACTGAAATAATCTTGCAGCGACAATGGCAAATAATATGACTAATACAATTGTCAATCCCTTTAACCGGGCAAGGACTTGCTCATCACTCAACTGACTTCCCCCGTCCCCAAGAACCTGCCTGTTCGCCCGAGGACAAACGAAACATGACTGGATACAGCAAAACAGTCCAAATAGCGTTTAGTACCGCATTCAAAGCAACCTTACTCAAAAACCACTCTCCGGGTAAGTGTCGGGGAGCAATAAGGAAAAGCAAAAGACCACTTAAGACGTAATAAACCAGCGTGCCAACCAAGCCTACTACCACGGCAAGGACCATGCTCTCCTTAAAAAAATGTGATTGCATTCTGCAAACGCAAAAACAGACAGCAGCATAGGTCAACACATGCATCCCGAGCAAATGACCTATGGATAGATCCAGTACCAGACCGCTAAGGCTCCCTAGCAAGACCGCTTCTTTGGTGTCAAGAAACAAAGAAGATAGCAGGAGCACCACTAATAAGAAACTCGCCCGACCCCCAAGGCCGAAGTGACCTACTGACGAAACCTCGAGCAAGAGGGCAACTAAGACGGCTACAAAAGATCCTCCGGTCCTGGTCACTGTTCATCCTCCATCTCCCATGAAAGCACATAGACCAGATCCAATTGCATAAGATCGGCCACTGGCTCCGCAAATCCCAAGGTTGGTACATGATAATCGTCTAACACAACTTTGTCAATCCGGCAGAGGGGTAGGTCACTGGGAAAGTGCTGGCTATACCCTGAGGTGAGCACCACGTCTCCTTCAACAATATCCATATGACGATCTAAAGGCTTGATTCTTAATCCTTGGGGGTACTCAGGGTGCCCCCCCTCCACCAAGACTAATCCACCGGTTCTTTTGATCCGACCCCCAACAGTAATACGGGGATCAACGCAAAGCACGACCTTAGCCGAATGCCAACTAGCAGCCCATACCCGGCCCACAACTCGACCGTATTTATCAAGCACGGGACTGCCAGGTTCTATCCCTGCTCTACTTCCTTTGTTTATCGTAACCTGGGACCACCACTCATCCGGCGAGCGAGCGATTACCTCGGCGGCGAGCATGGTTTGCTCTTGAATTAGTGGCAGGGAGAGAGCTGTACGCAAGGCCTCGTTTTCCCGAAGGTGATGTTGCATTAATGCAAGTTCTCTTCTTAGCTCCGCATTTTCCAGACGCAACTCTTCATTTTCTAGAACATACTCTCTGTAAGATTTTAGCCCCGAGAAAAATCCAGTTATGCCGGTTCTGACACGGTGAGCAAGCCCAGATAAGGGAAGGGTGATCTCCGCGACTAACTTCTCCAGAATGCTCTGATCCCTTCGTAAATCCGCGGTATAATACATCGCACATATACAGATTAGTATAACTACGATTATGGTTATCTTGACATAGTTCTGCCGCATCCGCCACACCCATTGCTCACTACAGCTTATGTATTACTGCTTGATTCGAAAAAGGGCATAGATAACCCTATGCCCTGCTATCCTTGAGTTAACTTAAGCACCTAGTCGACTATGTCCCACACCAACCCGGTCCAAAAGCTCGTAATGATCCAGAGCAAGACCAGTTCCTACAGCAACCGCACACAATGCATCCTCAGGCACGTGTACCGGCATTCTCGTCTCCTCGGAGATCAACTTATCTAGTCCTGCAAGCAAAGAACCACCGCCAACCATGATGATTCCCTTATCCATAATATCTGCAGCAAGCTCAGGTGGCGTCCTCTCTAGGGTTACCCTCACCGCATCAACGATGGCTCCAACGGGTTCGGCCAAGGCTTCCCTTATTTCCTGAGAGCTTACCACAACATTCTTTGGTAAGCCGGTTACAAGATCTCTGCCCCGCACATCCATAGACTTTTCCTGATCCGGCATCTCGTAGGTATTACCGATGGTGTGCTTTATCTCCTCAGCGGTCCGCTCACCAATTAAGAGGTTATAAGTCCTGCGTACATACTGGATAATCGCCTCATCCATCTCGTCTCCTCCGATCCTAATGGACCGATGGGCCACAATCCCGCCCAGGGAGATCACTGCCACTTCCGTGGTGCCGCCCCCAATGTCTACCACCATATTACCGGTGGGCTCCTGTACCGGAAGCCCAGCACCAATGGCCGCCGCCATTGGCTCCTCAATCAGCCTAGCCTCCTTGGCTCCAGCAGAACGGGCCGCATCAATCACAGCACGTTTTTCCACCTCAGTCACCCCTGAGGGCACAGCCACCAACACCCGGGGCCGGAAAAGGGAAAACCGCTTCGTTGCCCTACGAATAAAATGCCCTAGCATTCTTTCTGTAACATCAAAATCAGCAATTACCCCGTCTTCCATCGGCCGCACCGCAACAATACTGCCCGGCGTACGCCCTACCATGTTTTTCGCTTCTCGTCCAACAGCCAACACTTCGTTCGTCTGCCGATTAAGTGCTACCATTGAGGGTTCTTGTATGACGACCCCTTTGCCTTTGATATAGACTAGGGTGTTAGCAGTTCCTAGATCAATGCCCACATCCTTACTGAAACCAAACATTATCGACAGCCCCCTTCGGACACCTCACAACAAGTTGTGTTCCCGCAAGCTCAAATACTTGCGGCCACCAATCACTATGTGATCCTCTATACTGATCCCTAGGATATCCCCTGCTTGTACCAGCCGTTTTGTTAACAACAGGTCCTCCTCACTGGGAGTAGGATCACAACTCGGATGATTATGGGCAAGAATAATGGCACTGGCCCCTTTTCGAATCGGGTCTTTGAAAAGCTCCCTTGGGTGAACCAACACAGCGTCCAAACTGCCAATGGAAACCGTTCGTATGCCAATTACAGCATGCTTACTGTTAAGCATTACCACATAAAAGTGTTCCTTGTCCAAGTCGCACATCTTCTCGACGAGCAGCTCGGCCACATCTTGCGGATGCTCAACCACTTGCTGGTAACAATTCTTCGTCTCCGCCCGGGCTCGCTTCGCTAGCACAAAGGCGGCTCGTAGAACCGCGGCTTTGGCCTGACCAATTCCTTTAACCATCCTAAGTTCAGAAAAACTCGCTTCCATCAATCCAGCCAAACCGGAAAACTCAACCAAGAGACGATCGGCTAAGTCCAAGGCCGACTCATCCTTGGTACCGGTCCTTAAAAGAACCCCGAGTAACTCCCTGTTTGATAGAGATTCCGCACCGTATTCTGCCATTTTTTCCCGAGGACGCTCGGATACAGGCAGATCCTTAATCTTAAGTTTTGTCCCTCTTTCGTGCACTAAACGACCCCCTGGCATATACCAGAAGGAGTGGGAATTCCGGACACATCCATTATACTGGACTTAGGACAGAACGTACACACCGAATTTGCGTAGCATTTGCCCAAGCTTAGCCAATGGCAGCCCTACAACATTAAAGTAGCATCCATTGATTCGTTCCACCAGGAATGCCCCTTTTCCTTGAATCCCATAGGCCCCTGCCTTATCCATAGGCTCAAGGGTATTCACATAGGCTTCAATCTCACTGGAGCATAATTGGCAGAAACAGACACCGGTCTTCTCATAGTCGGTAAGGCACTCATCGGTATTCTTCCGAACAATAGCTACCCCAGTGATCACATTGTGCCATTTGCCCCTGAGCGTGTGCAGCATGGCAATAGCATCATCTCGGTCTTTAGGTTTGCCAAGAATCTGCTCGCCAAAGACTACAATGGTATCCGCAGCCACGACAATAGCATCGGGGAACTTTTCCGCCACAGACTTGGCCTTGGCCAAGGCGATCTTTTGCGCGATCTGGTATGAGGAATCACCTACCACACCTTCCTCGTTAATTCCCTCAGGCTTAACCACTTCAAAGGGTAAACCTAAATGCTCCATGAGAAGCTTTCTTCTTGATGAACTGGACGCTAGAATTAATCGCTGCATATCGAAAGGTTCACTCCAATCTGCCTAGACATGACTACAATTACAGACATTCACCACCGATACGGTAATATCCTGTTTCCGTCACAATTTCCTCTTTAAACCATGGTTCAGGCTACCGGAGCGATACCCCCCAAGATCCATTGCGACATAGGTAAATCCCAAGCTCCTCAGCCGCTCCACAATTCGGTTGGCAACTTTTACCGCTAAGGGAAACTCTTCAGGCAAAAACTCAATACGCGCTATATCTTCATGATATCGTACTCGCATCTGTGTAAAGCCAAGCTCCCTAAGATAGTCTTCCGCATAGGTAACCTTTTCTAGTCGCGAAGGTGTAATCTTTGTGCCATAGGGGAACCTAGAAGCCAAACAAGCATAGGAGGGCTTGCTCCAGGAGGGAAGTCCAATCATACGCGATAACCCCCGAATATCCTCCTTGGACAAAGCTACCTCCTGCAAGGGACTAATGATGCCTTGTTCCCTTGCTGCACGCATCCCAGGACGGTAATCTAACAGGTCATCATGGTTACTCCCATCAACCACAAAGGGTAGATCCGCCTCTTGGGCAACCTGAAGCAGCTTCTGGGCCAGATGCTGCTTACAGTAATAGCAACGGTCCTTAGAGTTCTCGGCAAATCCTGGAATACTGAACACATCCAGCTCGATAGTCTTCCCTGGCACAGTGAGCAGCCTTCGCAACTCTTGAGCCTCTTCTTGTTCCCACACCGGGTAAACCGACGAACTGGCAGTTACCGCCAAAACTCGCTCCCCTAAAGCCTCCTTGGCGGCGGCGAGAAGCAAAGTACTATCCGTCCCTCCGGAAAAAGCCACCACTACGCCACCCAGTGCCTGTAACCGTTGCAGGAGCTTCTGCCATTTCGCCCTTAATTCCTCAGGTAGTAGGTTTACATCACAAAGCACACTCCTCACCCCTTGTACCATCAGCAACTACAATATGCTTAAATAACGGCTTCCGCTATCAGGAAGTAATACAACCACCTTCTGCTCCTTCTTGAGTCTTCCTGCCACCAAGGTGGCCGCATGTAGGGCCGCTCCAGAGGAGATTCCTGCCAAAATACCCTCCTCCTGAGCTAGAAAATGGCAAGCATCCAGAGCCGCCTCATCGGAAACTGTAATTACCTCATCAAGCAGGCTAGGATCCAGTGTCTTAGGCACAAAACCAGCACCAATACCCTGCAACCCATGAGGCCCTGATTGTCCTCCGGATAACACCGGCGAACCGGAAGGCTCAACAGCCACAATCTTTATACTCGGGTTTTTCGTTTTTAGATAGCGTGCTACCCCTGTAATGGTCCCCCCTGTTCCAACCCCGGCCACAAACGCGGACAAGTCTCCACCCATCCCCTCATAAATCTCCGGACCGGTAGTCTGTTCGTGAATCTTTGGATTTGCAGGGTTCTCAAATTGCTGTGGCATGAAATACTCGGGATGTTGTTTCGCCAGCTCCTCCGCCCGTTCGATTGCCCCTTTCATGCCCAGTTTACCGGGCGTTAGCACCAGCTCCGCCCCGTAGACACTTAAAAGGGTACGTCGTTCGCTACTCATGGTCTCAGGCATCGTCAAAATCAGTCGGTATCCCCGGGAGGCGGCAACCATCGCAAGTCCTATACCGGTGTTACCGCTGGTAGGCTCCACAATGGTCCCCTTGGGCTTGAGCTTTCCCGATTCCTCCGCATCAAGAACCATGGCCAAAGCAGTCCGATCCTTCACGCTCCCTGAGGGATTGAGCCCCTCAACTTTAGCCCAGATCTCTGCACTGGGTAAACCACCTGTCTTCTGCAATTTGACCAGGGGAGTCTTTCCTACACAATCAATAATACTTGTTTTCTTCACTGCTAGCACAGATATAGTCCAGATGACACCACGACTACTCCGCTTCCTCCTTCTGATACCAAATATGCCCTGTCACGGTCCAATCCTCTTCTCCTCAAACCTTTCTTGTGGAGAGGAATACTCCTACTAGATGGCCCTATATAATCGCAGCAAGGGGCCACCTTTGATATCACTATGATTCTATCATATTTAACGGAAGGGGAGGGAAAACAGGAACACTCTAAACACTCCCATAGACGTTCCAATTTCCACAAGCAGTAGACAAACTCACTATAGGGTCTTGATAGAGAAGCTGCATGGTTCCTCTTGCAGCTTCCCTAATTCCTTCTATACTGTGGTAGCGGTTCATACAGAAAATGAAATGATGCTATGCTCTGCTTACGTGTCTGCTACCAATTCTGTTCAACATACCGACTGGCGGCCATGGCCGCAATCGCACCGTCAGATGTGGCGGTCACCACTTGTCGCAAAGTCTTCTGCCTGACATCCCCCGCAGCGAATATCCCAGGAACGTTAGTCTGTGTCGTGTCCGCATCTGCCACAATGTACCCATACTCATCGAGGGTAATCAATTCCTTAACCAAGGAACTGTTAGGTTCTTGACCTACGTACATGAATACACCAGCAGCCTCCTGATAGGTGATCTCTTCGCTTACTACATCCTTCAAACGTACCCGTTCAACCACATCCGTTCCTTCAATGGCATCAACTACAGTATTCAGCTGAAGAAACAGCTTGTCGTTCTTTCTTGCCAACTCCTGAATATGAAAAGTAGCCCGCAGGTGTTGACGGCGGTGAACAACAGTCACCTTGCTTCCATAGCGACAAAGGAATAAAGCTTCTTCCAAAGCCGAATCTCCACCACCCACCACAATGATGGGCTTGTCCTTGAAAAAGGCCCCATCACAGGTTGCGCAGTAGGATACACCCCGACCTTGAAATTCCTGCTCACCAGGCACACCAAGCTTTCGTGCCGAAGCCCCCGTAGCAATAATCACCGTCTTGGTATTGTAAGTCTTGTTGATACCCTTAACTAGCTTTACTTTACCGTCTAAAACGATCCCTTCGACCTGATCGTACTCCACCGGGCAACCGAACTTCAGGGCTTGATCCTGCATGAGTTGACTTAAGCTTTGTCCACTAATCGGCTCCACAAAGCCAGGATAGTTCTCCACAATAGACGAACCGAACAACTGACCACCCGCTCCGTTATCTACTATCACTGACTTAAGCCCAGCTCGCCCGGCATACAAACCAGCAGTAAATCCAGCGGGTCCTCCACCAACAATGACAACATCTAACATATCACCCATAGGCCTGCAAAAGGCCGTAGTACGGCCCTTTACTTCCCCCTTTCTGGTCTTCATTCTTAAATATTCCACAGGGAGGGTAATCCCATCCGTCAACTCCTCCCCAGCTTACCGCACTACCAATGACGCTCCCTGGTAGTAATGGGATAGGATCTGTTGGTAACTCCACCCACGTTGCGCATATCCATCGGCACCATACTGGGACATACCCACTCCATGGCCGTAGCCTTTTACGGTAAATACTAGTTCTGATGAAGTCTGCTGCACACTAAACCAACTAGAGCGCAGCTCCAGTATCTCCCGTAGCCGCCGTCCACTCATGGTTCTCCCGTTAACCATGAGTTCGCAGACTCTTCCCGATGGAAACCGTTTGGTCACCACTATGATCAATGATTCCCCTAGGGATACCCCTAAAGCCTCAGCTAACTTAGCCCGAACTGTAGCGACGGACCTCTTTTCTACATGCTCAAACCAAGGGGAATGACTCTCGTAGAGACTATCCACACTCACCAGATAGGGCAAATTGCTAGTCCAGTAGTTTCCGGAATCCTCCGTCCTGCCCCCACTTGTGGAGTGGTAGGCTGGGAAAATGTAGTTCCCCTGGTAAATCAAAACCTCTCCGGCAGTAGCACTTACCGCCTTACGAATCTTTGTCCAATTACGGAGGTAGCCCCATATACCCCAGCGTTCCTTAAGCTCGTCTTTGGATAGCCAAGCTTGGTCCACCCGATAGTCACTAGACAACTGTGCGTCGGGATGCTCCGGCAGGCGACGACTTTGGGCTAAGGACCATAGTGCTAAAGTTCTTGCCGCCACCGCCTGGGCCTTGAGGGCCTCCTCTTGGAATGATGCTGGCATCTCCGCCGCCACGACTCCTGCCACATACTCCTCAAGATCCAACTGAATTAGCTTGTCTTCCTTTGCCCACCATAGATTGATCAATGGAGCTCGTTCTGGTACCCTGCTTGGCCTACAACGGTACAAGCCAATGCCGACAAGCACAACTAAAGGCAATAAGAGCCACATCCGGCTATGGATCCTCATGCGCTCACTCCCACCTAACCTATTCTTTGAATAGATTATTCGGTCAGGCGAGACAATATGTCACGCATGGCAAAAACCGTTATAATTATATTCTACCAATTCCTGATATGTCCTGCCGCTTTGAGATTCCTGGACAGTGCTTCTTAAAGGAAGCAGGTAAGGTAGATTATCTAGTGACATCGGTATCCTCACTTAGAAACAAAGATGATGCAGTCAGGCTGCGACCATTTCCTTGGACTAACGTCGATATCGAAGCTTACTGATCACTATTTGACTGGCAAGATGGCGGTTGTTCCGGTTGCCAACTGCTAAGCAAGTACCTAATGGATCCGGTAAGAGTTCGAAGGTAACAGCACTTCAGCGAGTAATCCCTTCTCGACAACATATCGGAGGGAACATTGGACATATAGTGGGACATGACGGAGGAACTATCCTTGATTAATTCATGGTATTACGGTTAGAATAAGGGTCAATGAGGGGGAGATACCGATGCCGGGCTGGGACCTTCGTTGTGGACACTGATGATAGAGAACTACTGGAACCAACTGTTCAGGCAGAGGCGCACCGACAGATCACTTCCAAAATACCCATTCCTCCTCCCATGGCTAGACGCATTGAAACGAACCCAGCAAATATAGAAACGGCCGAGTATACGTTGGCAATTATGTTCCACCAGACCCTTCATTGATCCCAACTTTAACCGAAAACTTTCTAGAAACTATAGACTCGCAGAGGATCACCGGAGGCTATCGGCCTTTGATTCGGGCGTTTGTCGCACACTTCTATCTGATTTCGATTCATCCCTTTGGTGATGGTAACGGGCGCACATCAAGGGCTCTGTAGACTTACATCTTATACAAAGCTGGATATAACATTAGGGGTTTTTGTTCATTGGCCAACTTCTTCTATCGTCACAGGGAGGAATATGTAAGGCAATTGAATGCTGCCCGTTTTGAGTATAACGGTAATCTAACCGAGTTTGTGAAGTTTTCACTCGGAGGATTTGTCCAGGAGATTCAAGGTGTACAAGATGAAATCCTGGACTTCATTAGAAAGAACCTATTTATGTCATATGCACGTGAAATCTATTCCCAGGATCAAATCAACGAGAGGGCCTTCGCCTTGTTGACACTCATTACCGAGTATAACGAAGTGATGACTGTCCAGAATCTTAAGGAGAGAAAACACCCGATCATAAAAGGAATATACCAAGACATAAAGACCTACAAAACTATACGGCGAGATCTGGAGATAATGGAAAAGGCAAAACTCATAGTGATAACACCCGAGGGTGCATTGAAACCGAATGTGTCAATTATGGACCAATTTCAGGGCAAATCAAAGGAAAGCACCCGGGTCGCCAGATGAATGCTACTAACATGAATCCATAGTACTTCTCGCACCTAAAGATGCCTGAACTAGACCAGATACCCTGTCGGTATTGACCCGAATACGTGTATATGCCAAGCAATAAGTCCCTTTACTGAAAAGACCCCGAACGGTGTTCCCGCCCGTGGTGACTGCATAACACATCAGGCCTTACCTCCGCTTCTCTCAGACATAGACTTAGTATCTATTAAGGCCCGATCCATTCCCTTGTCACAAAGGAATAATTGGGATATGATGGGCTCAAAGTCCAGCAAGTAGATACATAAAATGAACATAAACCTCAAGAACAAGGAACCCAGAGAATAACAAGAAGGCTTCTAAGTCCGAGGGGAGACAGTAGAATGACCCCCTATTACGGTCAATCTGCACAATCAATGAGAAGACTGCAATATCAAACGGATATCTGTGTCCTCGGTGGAGGACTCTCCGGTATGTGTGCGGCCATTGCCGCTGCCCGCAGTGGCGCCGGAGTGGTTCTCATCCACGATCGACCGGTACTAGGCGGAAATGCCTCATCGGAAATACGGATGCATATCTGCGGAGCTGATCGCCATGGTCAGATCCCCAACATGCGGGAAACGGGAATTCTTGAAGAGATTCGTTTGGAGAACGCCTACAGGAATCCCCAAGGTAGTTACTCTGTATGGGATACCGTGCTGTGGGAGATGGTGTTTCAGACACCCAATATAAAGCTGCTGCTCAACTGCTCCTGTTACGATGCTTCCGTGGAACAAGATACGATCAGAAGCATTACCGCATGGCAATTGACTACCGAAACCCATCATACCGTAGAAGCATCAATCTATTTGGACTGTACTGGTGATGGGATTTTGGGTCCTTTGGCCGGTGCAGAGTTTCGTTTAGGCCGAGAGGCCGCTTCTGAATTTGGCGAGTCCCTGGCTCCAGAAAAGGCGGATTCCCAGACTATGGGTTGTACCTGCATGTTTAGGGCAAGGAAGCATGATACGCCACAGCCCTTCACACCACCAAAGTGGGCATACAAATACCCCACCGATGAGAGTCTTGGGATTGGTCGCGGTCATCGGGTAATCGACATGGGTTATTGGTGGATTGAAGTCGGCGGCAAGGGCCACCCCATCTATGACCTAGAGGAAATGCGGGATGAACTCCTACGAATGGTATACGGCGTTTGGGATCATATCAAGAACCATGGCGATCATGGAGCAGAGTATTACGCCCTAGATTGGATCCAGTTTCTCCCTGGCAAAAGGGAGTCCCGTCGCTTAATGGGCGACCATATTCTCACCCAAGGGGACATTGAAGCCGAAGGAAGATTTGAGGATCTAGTGGCCTACGGAGGATGGACCATGGATGATCATACCATGGGCGGATTCCGTGTTCCCCACCTTCAACCCACCCACTGGCATCCGGCACCGTCTCCCTATGGAATCCCCTATCGCTGCCTGTATTCGAAAAACATCACTAACCTAGGCTTTGCCGGCCGAAATATCAGTGCAACCCACATTGCCACTTCTTCCACCAGGGTCATGGGTACCTGTGCGGTCATGGGGCAGGCAATAGGCACCGCGGCTGCCCTAGCGACTAAGCATAATTGTTCTCTAAGAGACATCGGTCAGGATCGGATCAAGGAACTGCAGAGGATACTTATGGATGATGACTGCTATCTCCCCTGGCACAAGCGTCAGATAAATGAACTGACCTTGCATGCTACACTGACTGCCACTGCCAATCCCGAGCCCCTTAGGGATGGGGTTGATCGGCCTGTAGGAGAAAATGACCACGCTTGGATTGGCAGTGTTAATGACTGTATCACTTATACCTTTGGTGCTGTAAAGCACGTAAAAAGGGCCCGTTTTGTCTTTGATACCGGGTTGGACCGGTCCTTCACCTTTACTTGGTTGGAAGGAAGACAACCAGCAGCACTACCACAAGAGCTGGTCACGGACTTTGAAATTGAAGCCCTAGTCGATGGTCAGTGGCAACATATCAAAGCCATCAAGAATAACTACCAAAGGTTAGTGTATGTAGATTTGGATCTTGCCGCCCAAGGCATCCGCTTTACTCCCAAAGCTACCCGAGGAGCCAGACAGGTTAAGCTCTATGGCTTCACCCTAGAGTAGCTTCGAATGTGCCGACGGTAAACCAAGGAAAGGTGGGAACAGACCGGTGGGAGAAGCATCCCACTACCAAAACCATGGACTATATTAATCATGCAGCAAAACATCTTTACGAGTATTATCCTCCTTTGACCAAGGAGGAGGATTTCGACACGTTTTGGGCAAGAACCATCGCCCAGGCCAAAGGGGTACCACTGAACCCCACACGAAAACCACATGCTTTTCCTAGTCCTTATATTCAAGTGTACGATATTACCTACCATGGGTTTGACCAAACCCCTATTCACGGTTGGTATCTTGTGCCGACCTTCACTAGCAATAACAAGCTTCCCTGTTTAATTCATTACCATGGGGCCCGGGGCAACCGAGGAGTGCCATCGGATTTTGCCCATTGGGTCTTGATGGGAGTCGCCGTCCTATCGATGGATTGCCGGGGCCAAGGTGGCCCTACAGGTAATCTAGCCACCTATTCGTGGGGGAATGCGCAAGTAATGAGCACCAAAGGCCTTTTAGATAAAGACGAATACTATTACCGGGCGGTCTATATGGATTGCCTTAAAGCCATTGATTTTGCCTGTGCCCAGGAAGAGGTCGATTCATCCCGAATTATTCTTGAAGGAACAAGTCAAGGGGGCGGACTGGTCATGGCTGTTAGTGCTCTTGACCCGCGACCGTTCTTGGCTATGGCCCAAGTACCAAGCAATAGCGACTTAACCAGACGTGTCGCAGGGGCCCATGGGGTCTTCGGAGCAGTTGGCGATTACCTGAGGAATTACCCTGAACAGACAGATCAGGTACTTAGAACCCTCTCCTATTTTGATACCATGAATATGGCCGATGCCATAAAGTGCAAGGTTCTTGCTTCTGTAGGCCTTAGGGATAACATCTGTCCACCAGAATGCTATTTTGCGACATACAACCGTATCAAGAGCGAAAAGGACATCTGTATCTATCCTTTTAATGGCCATGACGGCGCGGGGGCACTGCACCGGGAGGTGCAACTGAGATTCTTAAGAAAGAACCTAGGCTAGATCAGATAGTGTCCAACCAGGATTGCACTAATCATGGTTGTTCCAAGTCATAGATCGATTGGTGCATCTATTTAGAACAGCGGTAATTGACATCCTATCTATATTGTGGGTATAATTCCTGTTGGAAGTAGTAAGAGTGATAATCGTGTACCACACGCCTGGAGGGTAAGCCTATGTTAGATATGACTGTAGGTATACCGCGCGGGCTTTTTTTCTATACCTTCTACCCCATGTGGAAAACGTTTTTCCATGAACTTGGCGTAAGAGTTATAGTCTCGCCACAAACAACCAAGAATATTCTTGATGCTGGCGTAGAGGAAACTGTCACCGATGCGTGTATTCCAATTAAAGTATATCATGGCCATGTTGAAGCACTAAAGGAGCAGGCAGACTACATTTTTATCCCCCGCATGGTCAATTATCGAGGCAAGCAAACCTTTTGCCCCAAGTTCCTTGGTCTACCGGATATGGTGCGCTATTCACTGCAGGATTTGCCACCGATCATCAGTCCGCGGGTTGCAGTGAGGGGCAGCAAAAAGCGATTATTTGAAGCCTTCTGTGAAACAGGAATTTACTTTACCGATGACCGAAAAAGGATAAAACAAGCTGGACAAGCTGCCTTGGAAGCTCATCAGGCCTATCATGCGATGCTTCAAGGTGGTATGTCGGTAAAAAATGCTCTGCGGGCTGTAGACGATCGACCGGTCAAGGAAACACCAAACCCACAAACAGATTCCCTGCGACTGGCCATCTTAGGTTACCCGTATATTATTAACGACCAATACATCAGTATGAACTTAACTGAGCACTTGGAGAACTACGGCGTAGAGTATTTTACCTACGAGAACCTACCCTTTGATGCGGTCTATAAACAAAAATACTGGAATAGTAAGTCAGTCTTTTGGTATTTCAGCGATACCATCCTGAAGGCTGCCGCCTACGTTTTTGAGGGGCACGTACCAGTTGATGGCGTTATCCATGTGACCGCCTTCGGCTGCGGACCAGACTTTCTGGTCAATCGACTACTGGAAGGACAAGCTAAGGAAAAGGGTATTCCTTTTCTCACAGCTACCATTGACGAGCAATCCGGCAGCAGCGGGATGCTCACGAGATTGGAAGCCTTCTGTGATATGATCAGTCGTCAACAACGATTAGAGGGGGGAAATACCAGTGCGTAAGATCAGCTTTCCTAGCATGGGTAATTCATCAGTTGTGTTTCGTGACGTGATGGAAGGACTGGGCAATGAGGTGGTCTTCCCACCCAAGCCCACGGAAAAAACCCTCAGTCTTGGAGCAAGGTATTCCCCTGAGTTTGCCTGTGTTCCCTACAAGATTGTCTTAGGAACATATATCGAGGCCCTAGAAGCAGGAGCCAACACCCTCGTAACCAGTGGCGGATGTGGTCCTTGTAGGGCAGGGCTCTACGGCAATTTGCACGATGTGATCCTTAAGGATCTTGGTTATGATTTCGAGATGATTATCTTTGAACTACCCCGTTTTGGTTGGCGCGACTTCTTTAATAACATCCGAAAGGTTAATTCCAAACGTACACCCCTACCCCGTCTAATCAAGGTAATTCGGGCTGGATGGAACAAGCTTGTAGCCCTTGATGAAATTGAAAAGCTTTCCCATATTATTCGACCTAGGGAAACAAATAAGGGGGAGACTACCCATGTCTACAGGCAGTGCCTTGCTCAACTAGACAAGGCGCAAACCCTCCAAGACATCCGTCAGGCTAGAGCGGAGGGTGAACGGAAGTTGCGCAGCATCCCCCAGGATCCCACAAAAAAGCCACTTCGCGTCGGTCTTGTTGGGGAAATATACGTACTTATAGAGCCCTTTGCCAATCTGGATATTGAACAAACCCTCGGAGAACTAGGGGTTGAAGTGCATCGCTCGATTTACCTAAGCGGTTGGACTTTGGATAATACAGTGACCGATACCCTAGGCCAGGTGGGCGGACTTGATATTAAGAAGGCTGCTGCGCCGTATCTGCCGGAGATGATCGGTGGTCACGGTCAAGACTCCATCGGGAATACGATCATCTATGCGAATAGAGGATTCGATGGGGTTGTGCAGCTCTCTCCCTTTACATGTATTCCAGAGATTGTTGCCAAGAGTATTTTGCCCCAGGTAAGTAAGGACTACAGCATTCCGGTCCTCAGCGTGGCATGCGATGAGCTAACGGGAAAGGCAGGCCTACAGACCCGCCTAGAAGCCTTTGTCGATCTAATGGAGCGGAAAAGGCGGAGGGAAGCATCATAACGTTCAACCGAACCATTATCTACAAACAAGCAACTTCAAACCAGCTTACTCCCCTCCCACGATAGTAGCGTAGGTCACTAGACTATATTGGAACAGGAACCAGATCGAAATAACGGGCATAGGTACTTCACACCTATGCCCGTATGCTTAACTCATCTAATCTTGCCGGTTTAACTACTGCGTGATAAACCCATCGGTATATCCTAGTCCCTTTAGTTCCTCCAAAAGACGTTCTGCGTTGGACCGCTGACTAAAGGCACCAACTTGCACCCGGTAAGGTTTAGGAGTAATGTATACTTCATAGCCTGCGGCTTTTAACCGATTGGCCAATTGTTCGGCGTTTTCCCTAATGCTAAAGGAACCAACTTGCACCCGGTACAGACCATTCTGTTCCTCCGTCTTAGGGCTAGTCGTATTCGGTGACGAGCTCGACTTAACAGTGTCCGCAGACAGGGAATTAGATGGATCGTTGTTTTTATCCACGGAATTCATAACCTCTGTTGGGTCAAAAGCAATAGTCGGCGTGCTAGGACTAAGTAGATCCATTAACCATTGACCAATTAGAAATCCAATAAAAATGGCACAAGCCCCAACGGCAACGAGCACCATCGCAAATCCAAATTTACTTAGCCCCTTACTGCTTGTCTCTTTCTTGTCTGTAGACATAGAACCAGACCCTCTCTTAGTTGCTATTCTCAACAACCTGCTTTAACATTCGTCAACCTACGTGGTAATTCCTGCACAACAGCTGGCGCAGTTCCCGTACCAGATACAACGAACCGCTAATGCAAAGAACATCGTCAACATCAATTAGTCTCAACGCTTGTTCTAGTGCAACACCTGGATCTAGCTCAGCGTAGACCTCATCTAGATATGCGCTGGCCCGTTGCCTTAGCTCATGGGGTGAAGTGGGTCGCGTCCGGCTTTGCTTTGGTTGAGTAAATACCGCGACTTTACCCCTAGGCAAAAGGGTCCTCAGTATAGCGTCCACTTCTTTGTCCTCCATAATACTCATCAAGAACACAATTCTCCGCGTTGGGAGCAGATCACAAATAGCCTGCTTAAGTACCTCGGCTCCATCTAGATTATGGGCACCATCTAGAAGGATTAAGGGATTTGTGCCCATGATCTCCAGCCTGCCCGGCCAACTGACCTCACCCAGGCTTTTATGCACTAACCTCCAACAGAACCGGTCTTGTAGGAAGACCCTCGCCCCGGTGATAGCCGCACAAGCATTGATGATTTGGTGACGCCCGAGTAGATTTAAGTGTATCCTCTGATCCTCATAGGTAAAGACTGTCCCGTCCAACGAGACTTCTTGCACGTGCCAAGACGCAGGGTCAAGCTCATATACAGCACTGTGCTGCGCCTTAGCTATGTCCAGGATCACCCCTCTTGCAGCGCTGGATTGTGGGGTTAATACTAATGGTTTACCAGTCTTAATGATACCCGCCTTCTCAAAGGCAATCTGTTCAAGGGTGGTCCCAAGAACCCCCATGTGGTCCAAGGCAATGTGGGTAATCACCGCAACCTCTGGCACAATAATGTTGGTCGCATCAAACCTGCCCCCTAACCCCACTTCAATGACAGCACAGTCTACGGCTTCTTGGGCAAAATATTCTAGGGCTAATGCCGTACAGACCTCAAATTCAGTGGGTTGCTCCAACCCCTGTTGGGTAATCGGCTGCAACTTATCCACAAGGGCACTGAGGCCTTGATCAGAGATTGGTTCCCCATCGATCATGAAGCGTTCATTGAATACACCAATGTGAGGTGAAGTATAAAGGCCTGTCTTTAGTCCATGGGCGCTTAAGATTGCCGCGGTCATCCGGGCGGTAGACCCCTTTCCATTGGTTCCAGCTATATGAATTGCTGGAAAGCGTTCCTGCGGGTCGCCTAAGCTTTGGGCCAGTTGCCTAATACGTGAAAGGCCCGGCTTGGAGCCAAACCGGGCTAGACTTTCTAGATACTCTACCGCTTCAATATATCCCACTGCCATTCGTTCCTTTCGACCGATCAAGAGTACCTTAGACTAGAGTCTTTAAGGTCTCCTCTAGCTTAGCCTTCTGCTCCAGATACTCAGCAAGCTTTGCTCTCTCCTTTTCAACCACTGCAGGAGGTGCTTTCTTTACAAACCCTTCGTTTTCTAGCTTGGTTTGGCATCGTTTAATCTCATTTTCGCAGTCCTTGAGCTCACCTTGTAGTCTCTTGCGTTCCTCTTCAAGATCTAACAAACCCGCCAAGGGCAGATAGATCTCAACACCTGAGGCCACCGCGAAGATCGCTTGTTCTGGCTTCTTAGTGTTGGTCTTCAGAATTTCCAGCTCACCAAGTCCGGCCAGGGACTCCAGATACAACCGGTTCCTTTGTAGGATGGTTTGCTGCGGGTCGTCGGCATGCAGCACAGCTTTGATCTTGCGTCCTGGTGTCACTTGTTTCTCACTACGTACATTACGAATGCTGCGTACAACATCCATGATCAAAGCCATATCCATTTCTGCATCCTGGTCATACAAATCCTCCTGAGGAACGGGCCAAGGTGCCAAGACGATCGTCTCGCCGGTGCTCGGAAGGGCGTGCCACAATTCTTCGGTAATAAAGGGCATGAAAGGATGCAATAGGCGAAGCGTACCATCAAGCACCGTCCAAAGGACCCACTGGGCTGTGTACTTAGCCTCATCCCCTAGATGCCCGTAAAGATAGGCTTTAGACATCTCTACATACCAGTCACATAGCTCATTCCAAATAAACTCATAGAGAGTGCGGGACGCCTCTGCCAAATCGAAGCTATCTAGATACTCTGTAACCCGAGCCACCGTCCCTTGGTACCGGCTGAGAATCCATCGATCAGCCAGACTGCAATTGGCAACATCGTTTTTGGGTTTGAAGCCTTCCAGGTTCATCAAGGCGAACCGGGTAGCATTCCACACCTTATTCGCAAAGTTGCGGCTTGCTTCTACCTGTTCGGGGTAATAGCGCATATCATTACCAAGGGCGCCTCCTTTAACTAATGTAAACCGGAGGGCATCAGCGCCATACTCATCAATAACCTCTAAGGGATCCACACCGTTACCCAGGGACTTGCTCATCTTCCGTCCTTCGCTATCCCGGACTAATCCGTGAATCAATACTTCACTAAAGGGAGGCTCCCCTGTAAACTCAATTCCCATCACAATCATCCGAGCAACCCAGAAGAAGATGATATCAAAGCCGGTAACCAAAAGTGATGTTGGGTAGAACAGATCTAGATCCTTGGTTTGCTCAGGCCATCCCATGGTAGAGAAGGGCCACAGTGCTGAGGAGAACCACGTATCTAGCACATCAGGATCCTGGGTAAGGTCCTGGCTCTGACATTTAGGACAACGAGTAGGATCCTCCTTGCTAACAATAGTCTCGCCACAGTCATCACAATACCAAACGGGAATACGGTGTCCCCACCACAGTTGCCTAGAGATACACCAATCCCGAATATTCTCCATCCAGTTCAGATACAGCTTAGTAAAGCGTTCTGGGACAAACTTAACCCGTCCTTCAAGTACAACATCAATCGCCGGTTTGGCCAAAGGACCCATCTTTACGAACCATTGCTTAGAGATTAAAGGCTCCACTACAGAACCGCATCGGTAGCAGTGGCCCACCGCATGGCTGTGTTCCTCCACCTTCTCAAGTAACCCGCACTCTTTCAAGTCGGCTACAACCCGCTTGCGGCATTCGTTGCGGTCTAATCCCGCGTATTTGCCTGCCTCGGCGGTCATCAGGCCGTCTTCGCCAATAACCTGAATCCTGGGCAAAGCATGACGCTCGCCCATGGCATAGTCATTAGGGTCATGGGCCGGAGTCACTTTCACCAAACCGGTACCAAACTCGACACTTACGAAGCTATCGGCAATAACCGGAATACTGCGGCCGGTTAGAGGTAATCGCAGAGTCCGTCCCACCAGATCCTGGTACCTTTCATCATCGGGATTAACCGCCACCGCGGTATCCCCAAGCATTGTCTCCGGCCGGGTGGTAGCCACCGTAATATAACCTTCCCCATCACTAAAGGGGTATCGGATGTAATAGAGCTTACCGGGGGTATCCTCGTGTTCAACTTCCACATCAGATAGGGCGGTGTTACAGTCAACACACCAATTGATCAAGTATTGACCCCGGTAGATTAAGCCTTTTTCGTACAAAGACACAAAGACCTCTCTAACCGCTTTGGAACACCCCTCATCTAGGGTGAACCGTTCTCTTTGCCAATCACAAGAGGTGCCGAGGCGTTTGAGCTGGTTGGTAATCCGGTTACCGTATTTTTCCTTCCACTCCCAGACCAATTCCAGGAAGGCGTCCCGCCCTAAGTCATGTCTGGTGAGACCCTTCTTGCGTAGCTGCTCTTCAACCTTAATCTGGGTTGCAATGCCCGCGTGATCAGTACCTGGCAACCATAGGGTGTTATACCCTTGCATCCGTCGCCAGCGGGTAATGATATCTTGCAGCGTATTGTCTAGCGCATGACCCATATGCAATTGCCCGGTCACATTAGGAGGAGGAATCACCATGGAAAAAGAGGGACCTTCTTTGGTGTTATCTGCATGAAAGTAGTTGCCCTTCACCCAGTAATCATACCATGTTTCTTCCATACCCCTCGGATTGTATACTTTTTCTAGATTAGCACCCATCTGCCCAAAACCTCCAAATACCTTCCGCAACGTCTAACTCGTTTGCATATTACAGTAATTATACTATGTAGCATCTTTCAAAATCAAGCAGTAGAGCTTGAACCACAGCACTTCCGCGACTAACATGGAAAACATTGTCTAAAGTATACCGGCAATGTACGCTGGTCACTGTGCAGTATTTATTGGGAATCATCAAAAACGTGATTAGACAGTTCGCGCACATCAGTCAACTGGATCCGCTATGCACTCTTAGTTTGAAGGGTTTTGCCGTGTCCAAAATGTAGTACCTTTATCAAAACGGAGAATTTGGCTAGCAAGCATTTGAGACAGTTGATGAGTATTTGCAGGAGCCTCGAGAAAACGGAAGGACAGACCGTTATCAAGTGAAGGTTTGCGCAGTGTTACAGTCTGGGACGGTGTGACAGGCAAGGGAGCAGTGCCAGGAACGGATCATCTTAGTCTTGTAGATGGGGGAATGGAAACCAGAAAGTAACGGCCTCCAAACGTGGAGCGTCTGGAGAAGTCTAAACTTCCTGGCTGCCATTCCCCAAAGACTTAGTACACTTTGCCAGCATCTGCTACGAAGGCAGAGTTGCTTAACATTGGGTTTGCCTTTCGTGTTGGTAGTAACAGGTAGGCTTTAATCAAGATGGCTATCCGGTTGAATAGGAGACTGTCCGGACGCGACCGATGGTTCAATCCCGTGATCTCTTTATGACTATGGACTTTGAGCACTAGATGCTGTAACACGGCCAATGGGGAGAGAAGACCGTTACTATAACAGCAGGGCTGTCTGGGTCATTGTAAACCATCATAACTATGATAGTTTACCTTCATGGCTAAACGCTCCCCTTCGTCTTGTCATCGAGGAGCAATTCTTCTGCCCAATAATTGATTGTTCTTCTGAAAAGCCTCGCCAAAGGGAAAATAGCATCGTAACTTGCCGTACCTTTACCATTGGTTTGGAAGAACTGCTGCATATGTCAAATAGCAGTTCTTCCATAGGTAATCCTTATTCTACCACGAAGGTTGTGGTTGCCAATATCGTGTACCCACCATCTATAAACAAGTGAACTGCGTATTCATCGGAAGGTAGGGGCCACGTTGTTCCTGGAGCACCGCTGTATAAGACGACTTCGCCACAGACAGCTCCATCGGTATATGTCCAACTATACGATCCTTCACCTGTACCAGGTATCATCTCTTTAGGGTAGATGCCGATCCAAGAATCCGGGTGACCGGAACCATTGGAAAAACTGACCGTTATTGGTTCACTTGGTAAGTACACATTTTTCGTAACCTCAATGCAAGGCGACTCTGCGGACGCAACTTCCAGATCGTCCGGTAAAACTGCTGGCGTCAGGCTAAAGGCAGAAACCACAGCCCTGTGATCCGAGGGCCAAGGCGCGACAACAATATCGGTATAGATGCCATCTTCTCCTACGATCTCGCTCATTGCGGTGACAGATGGACCAGCGGCGTACACAAAGTCAATTCGATCGTGTACTTCATTTTGACTAGTATAGCCCGCTGGATAGCCCGGCGTCCAAGTAGGTGCTGGATGTGTCACTGGATCTGGGTGGATTTCGCGGTAGGTATCGCGAAAACCTGCTTCTTCAAGTGCGATAGATACAGGCCAGTCTACCTTTGTACGAAACTCTTCCTCAGAGGCTGCAGCAACATCACTAGTCCAATCAAGATGACTCGGAACGTTGAAGTCGCCGGTAAGAAAAACAGGAATGTCTTTTTCAATCAGTCCTTGTAGAGCGACTATTTTCGGTGCTATTTCATTCATGTGACCCTGTTCATTTGCCAGGACTCTATCAAGTGCGATTCCGTCACGCAAATCGTACGGGCCATAAGGCTGGTAATTCAGGTGCACATTAGAAACCGCTACTCCTCGATTATCCTCGAGTAGTACGTAAACGTAATGAACTGGTCCCGTTGATGGTATAACAATCGGGAAGCGACTCAGTATTTGCAGCTTTCGATGGTAATGGTAGCCCAAAGCAGCAGCCAGCCTCGGGAGATTCTCCTTAGATTCCTGGATACCAACAATATCTGCATCGGCTTGTTTAATTGCTTCAACTACCGCGTCAAAGTCAACCTTCGTGCCCCCCATCCAAATATTGAATGTCATTACCCTCAACTCTACAGTGTCATCCATCTCATTTTCGTATTCTGATTTTGCAGCACTGCTTGTTCCAACCATAAACAATACGATCAGAAATAGGACTAACAATTGTTGATATGCCTTTTTCACCCTTCATCGTCCCTTTCCTCAGAGTTTGTTATTCACTTAACTAAAAACATGACTCCGTTCCGCACCGGTGTATACCGGTATTATACCAGGCTTGGTAAGTCGTGTCAAAGAAGCTAGTTAATTTACGGCAGTTCCTAGACTTCTTGGTCTTTGGACAGGAACACCTAAAAAGAATGATACGACTTCATTTCGCCCAAAAAACGTAGCGTCAGGAGCTGAACGATGATCTGTAGGAAATGTGTGCGTACAATGAGGATCTGCTTGCCAAGTCTGTTCGTTTCAGCAAATCCTGGCAGACTACAAGACAAAAAAGCGCACCACCCTTCGCGGAGGGAGTGCACTGTTGCAGCAACGGTTTAACTCTGCTGGGATTTCTTCACTTGCATCTTGATTGAGTGAGCAAGCAATACGACATTCCACTCACTGAGCAAACCTGAAATCAAGGATGTCCCTGACAAACTCAGTACCCTGAGTAACAACTACAGATCCAAAGATGTCACAAATGAATGCCAGCGATACCAGCCAAAAGGCCGGCATCACTAGCACCTCACTCTATGGACTAACTAGGTCGCTTTCACCCTGCGGCGATAGGTAGTTTACTCACCAAAAGCAACCGCCAATCGATCTACTAGGATCTTTCCTTTAGTCTTATAGATTCCATTAGAATCACTGATTACAATCCGAACCCGTTCCACACGGTCGAGACGAACGTTTTCAACGTTCCATTTATTGGGGGTCTCGGCAAGATCGATCACCCATTCGTGCCAACCTTCCCAACCCACCTGCCCCCAAACTGAGCACTCTAGGAAACCATCCCAGAATAGAATAATTACGTTATGGGGGGTACCGTCACCATGTACCCAGAGCTTGACTTGATCGAACCCGTCGATATCCATCGGTTTTTCACAATCGATGATGACTTGTACTTCACTCCAGCTTTGATCGGGAGTGGTCAAGTCAAAGACCAGTGCAGCACTGCTCTTTCCTTCAATGGCACCATCGGAAGTAAGCTCGAATAGTTCCAGAATGCCGCCATTAGCCGCCTCGACCCGCAAATTCTCATCAGTGTCAAAGTCGTGAATTACCACCTCTCTAGCCGATACGGTGGCCCCGAGTAACACGACAAGAAGCAACACCAAGTATGTTCGTTTCACCTTAAGTTCCCCCTCTTCGCTATTTTAGTTCATTGAGTAATCTATCGATCTGACTTTTTGCGTTCTCTAGGATCTGTTCAATAGCCTGGTTCCCACCCATGTATTCCTGTAAGGATGAAGTGATGATCTCGATCGTATGCGGATATTCCACCCCAACACGGTCGATTGGCGCTGACATCAACCGTTCAAACACCGCCTCGGTGGCCCGCCAGCCAGCAAGGGCGGCATCATCTGCCGCGATCATGTCGACAAGAATTGGAAGATTGCTTTTTAGTGGCACCATGGGAATGGTGGGACCCATCGCTTCCAAGGCCTCAGGCGAGGTTAACATCCACTCAATGAAATGCCATGCTTCGGCTGGATGTTCACTCTCTCGGTAAATGCCTACTGAATGGCAGGTAAGGGGCGGATGGAACCCAAACCCGGCCGGTCCTTGGGGCAAAATTGTAATCCCGCTACCAAAACGAACATAGTCCATGATCTTTGTGGCTTCCTGACTCCAGTTGGTAGTCATTGCCACTTGGCCGGTGATAAAGCCGATCTTATTGTTGACCAACTCAGCAGGGGCCTGAAATCCATAGACAATATCTAGCTCCTTTAGAAACCTAAAGGCATTTGCCGCTTCGGTACTGCTAATTAGGGATTCGGAACGATCCGGCGCGTACATTTGCCCGCCAAAGGCGTACAGCAAGGGCTGCCACAGCGCAATGTGGGAGCTTGCTCCAAAATCTATGGCCCATTTGCCTTCCCGCGGATTGGTTAGTTTCTTGCCCGATCCAAGGAGATCATCCCACGACCAATTATAGGTAGGATATGGTAAGGCGGCCTCGTCAAAGGCCTGACAACTATAGTTAATGAAGACCACCGGCGATGTGTCCCATCCATGAAACGGAAAGCCATATACTTTACCGTTAACCCGGATCGTCTCGAGAGCTCCCGGCAGAAACTCATCCTCATACGGTATTACTAGATCGGTTAGATCCATGAGCGCATTCCATTCCGCCATTTGTCCGTAGACAAAGGAACCTTCTGAGGAGATGATGTCCGTCGCCGCGCCCCCCGCAACCAGTACTGGCAAACGTTCCTTGTAGAAGTCCCAACCAACGACGTTGTTCCGAATAACTATGTCCTTATCGGGAAATGATGCATAGTAAGCTTGGATAATACGCTCGTTACGGTCAATTACTGTCTGATCCCCCCAGGACATCCATTCCAGATGAACTGTGGCCGTAGCTACTGTGCTGATCAGGATTACGATTAGACAACACAAAACAAGACAGAAACTTCTCTGTTGCACCACAGGCTCCTCCTTTTAGTGAACAATCTAGAGCGTGCTTAACTCCTTGGTACCTACACCTGTGATTGATATCGATTACAATAACAACATACTTCGATCCACGACCGACTCAATCCTGCCAAAAACGTCATTGTGCCTATCTGGTGCTAAACCAGGCTATTACAGGACAAAAACAACATTCACTCCGTTCACATACTCTGTGTCATTAGCTAGCTTTGCTGTTACACCCCCTTGATTGGCAAAACGTATGCCTACTATGTAACCACGTTGGAGCTCACAGACGGTAAGAGTTGTGGAAACGGATACCACTTTGCCCGGTTGAAGATCCGCCATGTGGCATACCGGTTTTGCGCAAATAACACTTCCCTGTTCATCGGTGATGACCACTTCTAGCTTCGACATACCATGGGGGGCGGAGAAACCATAGTTAGTGAGTTCCAATGATACCTCCACCTGATTCCCCGACACATCCGCCTTGGCATTGTGTGCTTCAATGTAGTAACCTAGGTAATCCCGGATATATTCAAACAGTGAGCGGGTTATTGGGTTACCGTCGGAGTCTTTAAGCCAGGCCGGGGCATAGCGAAATTCGTTATCATCTAAGAAGGCCGCATCTACTATGATCTTCTTCCATTCCTGCATATTGTGGGTAATGAACGGACCACTTTCCTTGTAATTATGAACAATGCTCATCGTAGAGAAGTAATGGTTCATCAGCCGTTTTGCTACGCCAACACCATCGATAACCCCATTGTTGAAATACTTGTCCTTGCCCCAAGGCATTTCCCCATCTACCAACATATTCCTGCAGTCTGTGATATACATAGCATACAATGGACTTGCGGGTAGAGCAGTGCTCCACGCATGGTCAACACCAACCAGATAATCGTCATGATAGGATACCCGGTCTCTTCTTAGGTCATCCTTTCTCAGTACGTCCTTATAGCTAGCCAGTCGAACCTGAACCACCTTATCTGGTGGCGTCATATCTATGATGGCCTCCAAGACCTGCCGTTTATCATGTTCATACTTTGCGTTATGCCATTCCCCCCACATACCAATGAACCCTGCCTGAATGACATGGATAATGTCGTTGTTCTGTGCCACGATGTCCCTTAGCTGCTCAATATGTCTGAGCATTTGCTCGGTCGTCGGCCCAATTTTCGGACCAGTCTCCTGGTATTCGTAGGCGAATCTTAACAGAATCTGCATGTTCTGCTTTCTAAAGAACGCGAAGTAATCCTGCAGATTTATCAGGGCACGATCGTCTAGATCCTTCGCTGAGTATTGGGTAAGATATATGTAAACCTGGGCCAGCTGAGGGGCCTCATCTTCGTAGTACTTGATCTGCGTTAGGGCATACTGCCTTGCATCCATCACACTCTCTAGGAGATTACCGGTCGCAATATCCATATTCAGTTCAAGTCGAAACCCCCTATTAGGATTATGTAGCAACTCCTCGCTTTTAGTTCCCGGCAATGGCTTTAGCCGATCAGCATAGCAAACAGCAGGCAAATGTTCTTCTATCGTCCTCAGTGAATCTGGGGTTGTTTCTGCAATCATCTTCCCGACTGTCCTCTCTGTGCTCATAGTAGCTTCCCTTTCTGATTGATCTATCACGCCATCCTCTAGTGCAAGTACACGCGTATGGCTATCAGCCACCCAGTTCAGCCCCGCAGAGCTTTCGCCCTTAGCACCGACGTTGGCGGCAATTAAGGTCAGGTTCGTAGCAGAGGATATCGACAAAGCAAGACTCCGTCCCAAAGGTAAGAAGAGCATCAAAGTGAATATTAGTAACACAATCCAAACTGTGGGTAGCATCCTCGATTCTTGCCCAGCATATATAGACGACCAACGTTGTCTGTTCAAGCCTTATGCACCTCACTAAGAAAATCGTTTTTCAATGTGCCTCACTCGGTGGCTTTTTACGTACTCCATTTCACCGCAGTAGGTCTTTGGAAGTAGAAGCGTACCCATCACATTATGGCCTTTAGTCCTAGGAAACTAAAAGCCACAAACCAGTTGACTCGACCAAACCCGTTTAGGCAAAGTGGGTTGTAACATACCGAATTATCGGAACTGATTCGTTGTTGCTGATTGACCAAGTTGCCTTCGTTAGCACTAGCACCCATCTTCTTCTGCAATCGATTACATTCGTGGTGCACTGCCCTGACGCAGGACTCATTGGCCACCGTTAAACACAACCCTGCTTCATCCACCTTTAGACGCAAAGTGAGATAGATATATCTACCTGTGATAGCCATCTACGGATAACAGTCACCGAATAACAGCTCGTTAACCTCCAATGATATCGATTACAATGTCTATACTTCGCCATCGCGCAGGGAGACTCCTGCATACATTTGTCAATTCCTTTTTAGGAGCAATTCTTCGAACCTACTGATCCACGCATGCAAAGCTTCGCTTGGTGGATCTGACACACAACAGGTGAGGAAATTTCGTTAGCTAATCGTTTTTGGATAGTGACTATCGCTGCGGCAGCCATTTCCCTGTGCGGTATGGCCACCGATGCCAACGGGGGAACAGTCATCGTGCTTTCAGGTATATTGTCAAATCCGACGATAGAAATATCCTCAGGGACGCGCAAGCCCATCTCCCGTACCACCCGTAGGATCTTAAGGGCAATAAAGTCACTATGCCCAATAATAGCAGTGATTCCTCTCGCTTCAATAAAGGAGGGCAGCTCCTCCCTAAGGGCTTCAACTAAGTCCTCTCTAGTACCTACGTAGGGCATGGTAAGCAAATGACTACTAAGGCCACTATCCCGGAGCGCTTGCTCATAGCCAAGGCAGCGGTCTGTTTTGATGATAGGCCCTACGAATCCGATGTGGCGATGTCCTAAGGATAGCAAATGATTGCATACTTTATAGGCCGCCTCTTGTAGATCCACGCCGATCACATCGAACTCACTTTCGCCAAGACAATCCCCCAGGCCAATCACCGCTGCACCCTGTGCTTTGATTTCCCGGGCCGCATCCCGCCGTTTACCCTCAAGGGCACCCGGGGCAACTAGGACACCGTCCACATTGACACTTCCAAAAGTGTAAAGTCGCTCAACACCTACCTTTTCGCAGCCATCATCATTGCTCACGATGACAACGAAACCCTCCTCTTTGGCGACATCGTCCACAGCTCGGGCTAGAACCGCGTAGTATGGGTTCATGATATTCTCCACCAAAAGCCCTAGAATTCCTGTTCTATTGGTTCTAAGTGCCCGAGCTAAACGACTAGGAGAGCGAAACCCCGTTTCTTCTATAGCCCGGTAGACACGTTCACGGGTGTGGGAAGCAACAAGAGGGCTTTGGTTTAGTACCCGTGAGACCGTAGCTGAAGAAACGCCAGCCACTTCAGCAACTGTGTGGATTGTTGCCCGACCCAGTGGTTCAGGCTGTTTGTGATCCCACGCCTCGGAACGCACTTTTTCCTGGGGCACCAATACTCCTCCTTTCTCTATGGCGGCGCAACTATTTTTCCTTGCGTCTATCGTACTTTCTCTTATACTAACATGTAATCAGCGCTGAAGAAAGAGATCAAGACCAATCGCAGGCTGTTGCCTTGTTACGTTTGGACAACTAGCGAATATACAAAGACAGTACTATCCCCTGCCTTTCCGGCAAGGGGCGTTATCCGCAACTGTCCTTGACCCCACTTACAACCTTACGGGCAAAAGGACCACCCGAAAACCAGCATAGGCAGTCCTTGTTGTAGGTGTCCTCTCTAGAAGCCATCGGTTCTTATCCTGGGGCTTTTTCTGCTATAAAATACCGCTCTGCAGAACAGGCCAAGTATCAGCACACCCTTCCTCGTCATCGGGAAGAGTCCCCACCTGTAAAAACCGATGGCTAGACCCATCGCGGTCAAGCGAAATTCGATTCTTATCTTTGCGCTAGCCCATCAGTAACGCCATAATGGCTTTTTGTGCATGAAGCCGGTTTTCCGCCTGATCAAAGACGATGGAGTTGGGCCCATCCATGACTTCATCAGTAATCTCCTGGCCTCGGTTGGCCGGTAGACAATGCATCACCATTACGTCAGGTTTGGCACTCTGTACTAGTTTTTGGTTAACCTGGTATTTTCCAAAGTCCCTAAGTCGTCGTTCTTCCTCGGCCTCCTGTCCCATACTCGTCCAGACGTCGGTGTAAATTACGTCCGCCCCGGCGACTCCCTCGTAGGGATTGGTTGTTAATTCCACCAGGGAACCGTGTTCCTGGGCAGTAGCCTTAGCCCACTCGACTACTTCTGCATTGGGTGCATAGCCCGGTGGATAGGCAATGCTAACGTTGACACCCATTTTGCTGCAACCGACCATGAGTGAGTGGGCCATATTGTTCCCATCGCCAACGTATGCCAGTTTAAGCCCCTGTAGTCGGCCCCGTTTCTCTTGAATAGTAAAGAGATCACTTAGTACCTGACAGGGATGACAGAAGTCGGTAAGACCGTTAATTACCGGGATGGTGGCGTTCTGTGCCAAAGTATCTACTTCCGCCTGCTCAAAGGTCCGAATCATAATTCCATCTAGATAACGGGACAGTACCATCGCCGTATCATACACACTTTCGCCACGGCCCAGCTGAATGTCATCGCTGTTTAGGTACAGACCACGCCCACCAAGTTGATAGATACCTACTTCAAAAGAAACCCGGGTTCTCGTCGATGTCTTCCGAAAGATCATCCCCAGGGACTTGCCGGCCAGCAGTCCATGGGGTTGACCCATCTTCTGTGCTTTCTTTAACCTTTGGGCTACCTCAAGAAAGCGTGTAAGCTCCTGGGGGGAAAAGTCATATAACCGCAGAAAGGACCTTCCCCTTAGACTCTCTGTAATCTCATCATTTGGAATTAGAACTTCCCTGTTTTCCAATTTACTCCCCCCACAGTCTAGATTACTGGGTAGATCCATGCACTGCATCAGGCCAGGTCTTGCGCTCGACTGCGGGCAAATACTCAATCGCATCTTCCGAAGGTAAATCTTCCTCCAATGCCTTAGGTACTAAAGCCACATCCAGTACCCGGTCCATATGCTTTACAGTAATAATCTCCAGTTTTTCTTTGATCAAATCAGGAATTTCCTCTAAATCCTTTTTGTTCGCCTCAGGTATAATCACCTTACGCATACCTGCACGTTGTGCAGCAAGGAGTTTCTCCTTCAGACCTCCAATGGGCAATACCCGTCCCCGTAAGGTCAGTTCCCCTGTCATTGCCACATCCCGATGCACATAACGCCCCGTCAAAGCCGATGCTAAGGCCACCGCAATGGTGATGCCTGCAGAAGGACCATCCTTTGGAATTGCCCCCTCGGGTACATGGACATGGATATCATAGTCCTCATAAAAGTTCGGTGGAATGCTTAACTCCACGGCCTTGGAGCGCACATAGCTGAATGCCGCTTGGGCCGATTCCTTCATTACATCCCCAAGCTTCCCGGTTAGTACAAGTTTACCCTTACCGGGAACAACAACTACCTCAATAGATAACACATCGCCGCCGTACTGAGTATAGGCAAGACCATTGACCAACCCAATCCGGTCTTCTTTTTCGCCTTGCCATTCATAGTATTGGGGCGAACCTAGATATTTCTCCAAATTACGCATGGAAATGCTAATCTGCTTCTTCCCACTTTGGACAAACTCCTTAGCGGTCTTCCGACAAAGGGAAGCAATCTGGCGTTCAAGACTACGTACTCCGCTCTCCCTAGTATACCCGTTGATAATCTTGCTGATTGCTGCGTCGGAAAACCCAAGTTGTTTCTTCTTGATCCCATGGATAGCCATCTGCTTTGGCACCAAATGCCTTTTGGCGATCTCTAGTTTTTCATACTCTGTATACCCTGGGATCTCGATGATTTCCATACGATCCCGCAGAGCCGGTGGAATATCGCTTAGGACGTTTGCCGTCGTAATAAATAAAACCTCCGAAAGATCATAGGGTACTTCCAGATAGTGATCTTGGAAAGTATCGTTTTGTTCAGAATCTAGCACTTCAAGTAGTGCCGAGGCAGGATCTCCACGGAAATCCGAAGTCATCTTGTCTACCTCATCCAAAAGCACTACTGGATTCACTGCCTCAACCCGGCGCATCACTTGGATAATCTTGCCTGGCATTGCTCCCACATAGGTCCGTCGGTGACCGCGAATCTCCGCTTCGTCCCGAACACCACCCAGGGAGAACCGATGAAAACGTCTGCCCATGGCCCGGGCAATGGATTTACCCAGGGAGGTTTTACCCACCCCCGGTGGCCCGGCCAAGCACAAAATGGGACCCTTGACTTTGCCCGTCAAATGGCGCACCGCCAAAAACTCTAGGATTCTCTCCTTGACTGTCTCTAAGCCAAAATGGTCCTCATCCAGCACCTTCGCCGCGTAGTCAAGATCCAGTCGATCTTCGGTCTTAAAGGACCAAGGTATGGCTACTAACCAATCGAGATAATTCCTGATCACTGTTGCTTCAGCCACCATCGGCGGCATCTTATACAATCGTTCTAGCTCGTAGAGGGCCTTTTTCTCTGCCTCGTCGGGCATCTGGGCCTCAGCAATCTTCTGTCTATACTCCCTAATCTCAGGATTGCTGTCTTGATCCTCTCCAAGTTCCTTTTCAATCGCCTTAATCTGTTCTCGTAGATAGTATTCCTTCTGGGATTTCTCGATCTGTTTGCGGACCCGCAGATGGATTTTCTTCTCCAACTGCATAATATCCATTTCCTTGGTCAACAACGTGCATAGAAGCTGCAGACGTTCTTCAACATCAATGCTCTCAAGAACTAACTGCTTCTTCTCCACAGGCAGAATCATCTGGGAAGCGATTGTATCCGCAAGCCTGCTTGGACCCTCCACAGTGTTTACGGTGGCGAGGATCTCCCCAGGCATGGAGCGACTTAGTTTAACATACTGCTCAAACTTGGTTACCGCGGTACGCATTAAAGCCTCCACTTCTCTAGTCTTAATCACATCAGGTTCCAGTGCGTAGGCCCGTACCTTATAAAATGGTTCTTCATGTAAAAAATCAAGAATGCGGCCCCGGGATACCCCCTCGACTAATACCCGCAGCTGTCCTTCGGGCATCTTAAGCAGCTGTTTTACCTCGGCAACTGTCCCAATACGATAGATGTCTGCCGGTTCTGGTTCCGCCTCCTCGACATGCCTTTGGGAAGCCAAAATAACGGTCCGCTCACGGATCATCGCCTCTTCCAGGGCCTTGATTGAACGGGTCCTTCCCACATCGAGGGGGGTTACCGTATGGGGGAAAACCAGCATTCCCCGTAATGGAATTAACGGCAGCTCTTCTACCCGTGTTACCTGCTTCTCCTGTGCCACCCACATCACACTCCGAACAGAACGTTCTAGTTGTACCGAAAAACAAAAGCAGTTACATAAGTAACCGCCTTCCGGTATGATATTATACACTATTATTCTATTCGGTGTGGTGAATTCCTGCCGCAAATTGAAAACGAGGGTGGTCATTGCCTGGTAAAGAGGACATTTTTAAACAAAGGTACCGGTTCCTATGGATACTGGACCCGGAATCCTTGCCGCATCCACCCCGGTTTCTTTCTGCTTCCGATACAAAGCCACCTCCAAGACCTCGGAAATCTCCGTCACTCCTACTACCTCAATATCTTGCAGGGCAGCAAATAACTCCTGCCAATTCTCATGGGGTATGATGACCCGCTTCACCCCCGCCAGCCGAGCAGCTTCCACTTTGGCCACAATCCCACCCACCGGTTTTACTTTACCGTGAATGGATACCTCCCCGGTCATCGCCACAGTGTTATCTATTGGTTGATTCGAAATAGCGGAGTAGATGGCACAAACCATCGCCACTCCCGCCGAAGGGCCATCCACGGGAGTTCCACCGGGGAAATTGATGTGGATATCGTAGTCCTTTGGTTCAACACCCAGGGCGTTTTTCAGAATGGTAATCACATTGTCCACCGAACCCTTCGCCATACTCTTGCGTCGCATCCGGTGGTTACCACCACCTAGTTCTTCCTCCTCAACTACTCCGGTAATGATCAGTTCGCCGCGCCCAGGTTGACTCGCTGGAATAGCCGTTGCCTCAATTTCCAGTAGTACCCCCATATTGGGTCCATAAACCGCAAGTCCGTTCACAAGCCCCACCTCGGGAGCGTCCGGAATCGTTGCCTTGGGGCGGGGATTGTACTGACCACTGGCAACTACCCACTCCACATCTTCCTGCTCGATACTACGCCTACCTTCCGTCTGGGCGATGCCCGCCGCCAGTTGAATCATATTCACAGCTTCCCGCCCGTTGGTAGCATACTTCTCTAACACATCGAGCACACCGTCTGGAAGCGTAAAACTGATCTTTTTTGCCGCCATCTGAGCAATCTTCCGTACTTCCTCAGCTAATAATGGACGGAAATACACTTCCATACAGCGGGACCGAATTGCCGGAGGGATATCCCAAGGCATTCTCGTGGTAGCACCAATGAGGCGAAAGTCTGCGGGAAGACCCTTCTGAAAGATCTCATGAATATGCAAAGGAATATTTGTATCCTCCGAGCTGTAGTAGGCACTTTCTAGAAACACCTTGCGGTCCTCTAATACCTTTAGCAACTTATTCATCTGGATTGGATGTAGCTCTCCGATTTCGTCAATGAATAACACCCCGCCATGAGCTTTAGTGACTGCACCAGGTTTTGGCTGGGGAATGCCGGCCATACCCAACGGTCCAGCACCTTGGTAAATTGGATCATGCACCGAGCCCATGAGCGGATCCGCAATGCCCCGGTCATCAAACCTAGCGGTAGTTGCATCCACTTCCACAAACACAGCATCGGACCGGAAGGGGGACAGGGGGTTCTTCTTCGCTTCTTCAAGCACTACCCTGGCCGCTGCGGTCTTTCCCACGCCAGGAGGACCATAAATAAGCACATGCTGGGGATTAGGACCGCACAGGGCAGCCCGTAAAGCCCGTAGCCCATCTTCTTGCCCTACAATATCCTCAAACCGGCGAGGCCTCGTTTTTTCAGACAGTGGTTCGCTTAACGAGATAGCCTTCAGCTTTCGGAGCTTCTCTAACTCCCTTTTTGATTCCCGGTCAATGGCGGACTTATTCGATTGCTGTTGCTTAAGCAGATTCCAAAAGTAAAGACCGATTACGATCGCAAAGAATAGGTTAATAAGCCCCACAACGGCCATCAGATTCATGGTTTCACCTTCCCCTAGACTTCTCTTAACCTATTATGCCCAAGGCGGACACCTTTAAACGTGTTCTTACCTGTTTTTCAAATCCACTCTCGCAAAAGAAGACTCAACACCACCTTGAGCATATATGGCAATTGGCCGTATTAATGTTAACCCACGATTCACCAGGTTTTTCCTAAATTGACTCAAAAGGTAGTCCGTGTTAGCATTGAGTACAGTAGTAGCTTAACGTGCATTCAAGCCTCTCCCGCGCATTTGTCCAATCTCCATTAGGACCAAGATGGCAACACATCTACAAAGCTACTTTAGATCATACGAGAAGCTGGACAGCCAGGAACACCGTGCGGGGAGAACACTAAATGAGGGTGATGGGGATTGTCCACCAATGGACAGCAAGAACGGGGTAAAGGCATGTCCCGGAAAACTATTGTAATTGTCTTGGGTATCTCAGTTGTGCTTTTTGGAATCGGGGCACTACTACAGGATCCTCTTCGTCTGCATCCTGCCCTATCAGCGGTTGTGGTAGAAATAGACTCCGGCGAAATATTGTATCAGCACAATGCCGAAAAACGAATTCCTCCTGCGAGTCTTACTAAGTTGATGACCGTCCTTCTTGCTGTGGAGGCCATCGAAAGTCGTCAGGTAGACTTACTGGATCTGGTTTCAGTAAGTGAATATGCCGCCTCAATGGAGGGCTCCCGCGTCTGGCTTGGCGCAGGAGAGTGTTATACTGTTGAGCAACTTCTGATGTCTTTAATGATCGCCTCAGCAAATGATGCAGCGGTTGCCATTGCTGAATACCTGGGTGGAAACGAACCCCAGTTTGTGAGCCGCATGATGGAAAGGGCTGACGAACTAGGTATGCAGAATACCCGCTTCGTAAATGCAACCGGTCTTCCCGCACCCGACGGTGAGGAGGAAGGATTCACTACTGCTACCGACATGGCCCGTCTGGCCCAGGAAGTGCTTTGCCACCGGCAAATCCTCGAGTGGAGCCGCACCCCAAGTCAAGTGCTTCGGGAGAATCCCTTGTTTGTTATGCGCAATACAAACCCTCTTTTGGGAACATACCCCGGCTGCGACGGACTAAAAACCGGGCACACCGAGGCCGCTGGCTATCATTTGATTGCCACAGCTAAACGAAATGGAGTTCGGCTAATTTCCGTAATCATGCATACTAACAGCAGACGGGCCCAAGCGGCCGCTTCTACCCGTCTGCTAGATTATGGGTTTAGGAAATGCATGGACACACCTGAGCTAGTCAGCTCCCCCTAAAGCCCGAAAGAATCACGTATCACGTCCTTTGTTAGTGCGACAACATCAGGCCGTGCAACCCGCGTTAGATGATTGGATGGTAGATTGATGTCGTAGGGTCCTAATGGCTGATCCTTGAAACGCTTTCTCGAAATTTGCCCCCCCAAAGACTCCATCACTCCAGGAACTATACGCTTATGTACAGAGATACCCCTTACTACGTAATCTAGTAGGCATTAATCTGTTTCTGACACACCAGGAATTTCATGGTACACTGTGGAATATATGTATATAACCTGATTTCCGAGTTTGTCCGTATATTTCTTTAGGAGGTGTTAGTAATTAGACGAATTATTGTTTGTTGTTCACTTTTAGCACTAATTTTGTTGTGGCCGCTTACAAGTTCAGCAATGTACGCTCCCGAGGGAATAGACACCGGCGTTATTAGTCGAGCGAAGTCCATGGCAACAGAGTACATTGACGAGCCCGAGTTTCTGGCTTTTGCACACAAAACGGGGCACCTTATTCAAATCCTTAGTGAAGACAACAGTACTGTAATATGGCTTCATCTTTTTACACCATATGCCCGAATGCTAGACAAACTACATCGAGACATGAAACAGAAACAACGAGAAGAACAGAACCGATTTACAATTACAGGTGACACCTCAATCACCGAAGCCTCAGAAGACGAATTGGTCCTCCTCCCAGGGATGTTTTCTAAATTTCCAATAAGGGCCGAAGATCTATGGCTGGAATTCCACCTTCCAGAGTCCGGGGAAACGATTCAACCTCGAGAAATAAGGCAATCTGACTCCGGCCCGATATCCGATTCTGACCACGATTATTGCTTCGCGGCAGTAGTCGAGTATGTTTTTTTGATTCATGATTTTCCAATGGTTAACGGAAACGCCGACTACGAAGTAGTAGCTGTATTTACTCATGCAACAGGCGAGACCATCGACGTCATTGCCAAGACAACTATTGATCTGTCCCAGATTGACTGAATTGCTCCGGAATATGCAGTTTCGATCCTGATGCCTATACATACTGTGAGATACTTAGCAAAGACTCAGAAGGATGGGAGTACCGGTACGAAACCAGTCCACATCTTGGTACTGTCAATCAGTTCTTTGCTAAGAGTGAGCAGTACCTTTCTTTTGAGCACGAAGAAAAGGATCCGTATACTGCTACTCCACCTATTGAATGGTATGACTGATTCCCAACGTTGTCTACATGTATGCAGGGTGGCGCCCGACGCGACCACCCTGCGTTCTGATCAACTCGGATTCACTTGACCATGTATATGGATAGAAAGACCTTCCATCGACTAACCGCGGTTACACCAAGCACATGCATCCAAAATAATATGAGGCCGATATACCTAGGGATGAGCAGAGACGTCCGCAAATAGTCATCCGTCCGTAGACCCATCTTCGATACGCCACGTTACATGAAAGTTCCCCTGGGCCCCTTCACCTGTTACCACAACCCGATAGGTACCCGTCCTGGTAATATCAACCCTAGTCGTTGTTTCCTCGGCACCAGCTTCAATAGTAGAAATGGTAGCTTTGTCCGGCCCGACAACTGAAACAGAGATAGACCCTCTTTCAAGATCTGCGCTGCAGCTCAGACTTAGGTACTCACCCTCCTTTGCCTTAACCCGCTGAGATTGTGTCCCATCAAATCGACGAAAACGAGCCTTAATTGTTCCCGGATAGCTATTACTCACCCACCCGATCTTCACTGCCCCATCACACCCGACAAGGCCTATGGCAAGAAGTAAGGTCAACATCAGCATAACAAAACGTCGCAATTAAATCCCCCAATTCCTCTCACTATCGTTGATGCTATGCACAAAAGATGCGAAAATTCATTCTAGATCATATCATGTTAAAAAGAGGCTGTGCAAGGCGTTTAAAAAAGTATAAACTGTGTTTCGGGGATAATGGTGGCATAGTCGAATATCGCGTTTCCAGCGGCCCCGAGTGGCATACTCAAGACAACCCGCGCACCTTTTCTCCGCTTGCCCCATCTTCATAAAAGGAGGTGAATCCTGCGGATCATCGCTCTGATGCAGAGCTTATTCACTTGGCCACATCCAGAGATGTCGGCATCGGGCTCAGTTCGTATCGGACAGCAGGAGAGCATCCGCCTACAAGTGATTGATCTTTCTAAGAACATCACCGAAAGTAATCTGCTGATGTAAGGATTTGTCACATAGATAAGTCACGCTGTGTTATGCCGGAGCTACAATGGTCGGTTGTGGAGCCAGGGTAACTATGGGAATTCATGGCATGAGTCACTACCCCACACCCAACGCCTTAGTATCGATGTTGCTTGTGTTCATTGGTACGACTGCTTAGCAGATATTGCACTATCAGTTTAGACAGACGGAGGATTATCTGCCTAAAGAAGGCCTACCCTAGGGTAGGCCTCTTTTTATGCCGATACTTCTTTTTGCCCCACCTTAACAATTTCTGGCGGGCTCTTCTCCAACACCGCATCCCTGGTCACAATGCACTTGGCAATGTCATCCCGAGAGGGAATCTCAAAGGAAATATCTAGCATAATCCCTTCTATAATCGACCTCAATCCTCGGGCTCCGGTCTTCAACGCCATCGCTTGTTCTGCAATCGCCACCAGGGCATCTTCCTCGAACTCAAGCTCAACGTTATCCAGTTCAAAAGACTTCTTAAACTGCTTTACCAACGCATTCCGGGGCTCGGTAAGAATCTTAACTAACGCACCCGCATCAAGGGCATCCAAAGCCACCATAATCGGGAGACGACCCACGAATTCAGGAATTAGCCCAAATTTCAGTAGATCCTCGGGCATCAGCTGCCGCAGAATTTCACCAATGGGCTTTTCCTCCTTGCTCCGGATATCAGCGCCAAAGCCAATTGCCTGCCGACCAACCCTATTCTCGATAATCTTTTCTAGACCATCGAAGGCGCCTCCACAGATAAATAGGATGTTGGTGGTATCGATCTGAATACATTCCTGATGGGGGTGCTTTCTGCCGCCCTGGGGTGGTACACTGGCAATGGTCCCTTCAAGGATCTTTAGCAGGGCTTGCTGTACACCTTCACCGGATACATCCCTGGTAATCGACGGATTCTCGGATTTACGAGCAATCTTGTCGATCTCATCAATGTACACAATGCCCTTCTCTGCCCTTTCTACATCGTAATCCGCAGCCTGGATGAGTTTTAGGAGGATATTCTCCACGTCTTCGCCCACATACCCAGCTTCAGTTAACGACGTAGCATCAGCAATAGCAAAGGGAACATTAAGAATCCTTGCTAAAGTCTGCGCCAACAGGGTCTTTCCACTACCCGTGGGACCTAGTAACAAGATGTTACTTTTTTGAATCTCCACATCGTCGCCCCATGTTTGGGCATTCATCCGCTTATAGTGATTATACACGGCAACAGAAAGAACCTTTTTCGCCTGTTCTTGTCCGATAACATACTGATCTAAAATAGCCTTAATGTCAGCGGGTTTGGGGACACTGTGCAACTCCACATCGAGATCGTCGCTTAGCTCTTCCTCAATGATCTCCGTGCACAACTCAATGCACTCATCACAGATGTAAACGCCGGGACCTGCAATGATCTTTTTCACTTGTTCTTGTTGCTTGCCGCAAAACGAACACTTTACCTGTCCCTTTTCATCCCCAAATTTAGCCATTTCATCACCTCAAATCGCTAGTTTGGTGTAAACTAACAAGGTGTTATTTCTGCACGACACGTCTATCGTCCCTCAAAACGCTATCGATTAAACCGTATTCTACAGCTTCCTCGGCTGACATATAGTAGTTCCGCTCGGTGTCTTTTTCAACCTTTTCCAAGGGCTGACCAGTATGGCGGTTAATAATCTCATTGCCAATGCGTTTGAGTCTTAGAATTTCCCTAGCTTCAATCTCGATTTCCGTAGCCTGTCCTCGGACGCCGCCCATGGGTTGGTGGATCATGATCCGGGAATAAGGTAGGGCAAACCGTTTCCCTTTGGTACCAGCAGTTAGCAATAGGGCTGCCATGCTTGCTGCCATCCCCACGCAAATAGTGGAAACATCAGGCTTAATGTATTGCATGGTATCGTAGATCGCCAGCCCAGAATAGACAACACCACCGGGACTGTTGATATACAGAGAAATATCCTTGTCCGGATCCTCCGATTCCAAGAACAACAACTGGGCGATCACCACGTTAGCCATATAATCGTCGATTGGCCCACCAATGAACACAATCCGGTCCTTCAGCAACCGAGAATAGATATCGTAGGCTCGTTCTCCCCGATTGGTCTGTTCTACTACCATTGGAATTAATGTGCTCATTAGAACACCTCCTGTGCTTAGCCTAATGGTTATTCTGCGTCCTCTACTTCCTCTACTTCTTCTGCATCGTCTGCTGTCTCTGAGGAAATTTCACTTAGTGTCTTCTCAATAACGTTAGGAACTGACGCATCAACCACAAATTCCATAGCCTTTGTTCTTTTTAGGCTAGTTTCAGCTAGATCCTTATAGAGTGCAATCTGTGCATCGGTTACTTTCGTACCCGCTAGCATTTCCCTAACCCATTGATCAATTTCTTCATCAGTCACTTCAATTCCTTCTGCCTCAGCTACAGCGTCCATCACAAATTCCCAGCCAAGCTCCCGAGTAGCTTCTGTTTTTGTTATTTCCTCGAAATCTTCCTCGCCAACACCGTATAAGCTCAAGTACTGTTCCAAAGAAATCCCCGAGTAAGCAAGTCTTTTGGTATACCTGTTGCGAATCACTTCTGCCCTTTCGCTGACAATCTTGTCGTGCAGGTTAAACTTGCTCTCCTCAATTGCTTTGGCAACCACCTTTTCCTCGAATTTCTCTGTTGCTTGGGCTTTAGAGGACTCCTCTAGTTGACGTCGGACCTTATCCTTAAAAGCCTGGACGACTTCCTTCTCGTCTTTCTCTGTCACAGTCTCCTCGGACGTTTCTTCCTCGCCCTCGTCCTCCTGTGGAAGGGCAGCCTCTATATCTCCAACAAACTCGGCGTCCAATTCCGGGACCCGTAACTGCCGGATTTCCTGTAACGTAACTCTAACCGCTGCTTCCTTACCGGCGTATTCGTCACTACGGTCTTCTGGTAAGGTAATCTCAAGCACCTTTTCCTCGCCCACCGCTAAACCAATGAGCTGGGCATCAGTGTCAGGACCAAAGTAGTCATCTCCAACCTGAATGGTCACACCTGCGCTGGCCCCACCGGGAATAGGTTTGTCCTCCACTAGCGTCTCGATATTGACGATAGCCGTATCCCCATCCTGTAGGTCATCCCGGTCTATGGTAACATACTCAGCATACTGGTTTCGCAACTGGTCAATGTAGGCCTCAACATCCTCATCGGTAACCACAGGTTCAATCTTGTCCATCTCAATACCCTTATATGTGCCAAGTTCAACCGTTGGACGAACGGGAACATCCGCTGCAAAGGTGAAATCACTGCCGTCCTCGTTGAAATCGAGATCCGAGATCTCCGGCTGAGCCATCGGTTGAATCTTTGTTTCGGATAATGCTTCGGTATATGAGCGACTAACAATCTCTGGATAGCTTTCCTCTAACAGGATCTCTTTACCGTAACGCTGCTCAACAATCCACCGAGGCGCTTTCCCCTTACGAAAACCGGGTACGTTCAACTTGCCCACGATTTTCTTGTATGCTCTATTTAACTCTTCCTCGACAACCTCATCATCTACCTCAATCTTTAGGCGTACCACATCATTTTCCAGATTTTCCACTGAGACCTTCATAGTATTGACCGTAGACCTCCCTTTTAAACACACCGCACGATAATAATGGGTGTCTATGCAAAAAATTAGCGGAGAACAGGCATTGCCTGAATCCGCTTGGCAAACAGAGTTATGGTGCGAGAGGGGGGATTTGAACCCCCATGCCGGTGAAGGCACTGGATCCTAAGTCCAGCATGTCTGCCAGTTCCATCACTCTCGCCTGCTGTAGAAGCAAATTCAAAGGATATTATACCAGGAACTTCCCAACGTCGCAAGATCGTCTTTGCACAGTAAAACGAACGTATGGTGATTATACCTTGTTTAAAAAGGGCTGTCAATAGACATACATTCACAAAAAATCTCCTGGTACCAAAGGTATAAAAATGGTGAGCCATCTGGGACTCGAACCCAGGACACCCGGATTAAAAGTCCGGTGCTCTGCCGCCTGAGCTAATGGCTCACTTGCACTCACACATGATATCATGTGTCCAATGTTGCGTCAAGGGTGGAACCTTATCTTTCCCGTGACGCTACTTATTTTATTAATTAAAGCTGCCGATGTCAAGGCACAATTTCAATATTCAGCCCATCACAAAATGGGACCCTCTACCGTGGAAGTAGTAGCACCGTGGGGTGATGTTAGAAAGGTACAGACCGACTCGAGTTCAGTGAAGCTCACTTCATTCATTTCTGCGGCAAGGGACCGTTCCACCCAACGCTCAAGATCGTATTCCCATTGTCTAAGATCTGCCGCTGTGTAGGTATTAGGTTGCTTGTCCACTTCTTTATGGTGTGTAGGCATAATAGAATCCAGTTGTTATAGCAATCCCCTTGTTTAGGAGAGAGACTAGGATTTGCGCGAAGTCCCCCATCGCTATAGGCCTCGATATGTGCTATTTCGCCTAGAACTATCGGAGGCAAGCTCAGTTTATCGCACGATACACTTGATACCGCAGCTAGGAAAGGCGCATTGACCAGCGGGTAAGGAGTGTAGCAGTTTTACGTCGACACTTGGATATCGGGATGGTCTCTTAGCAATCGCCGCTCCCGTCTAATCCTTTATACAACAGATTCTGTAAGAACGAAAACCACCGAGGCACTATCCGTGGTTACTTGAAGTGGCCCGCCCGGCAGGACTCGAACCTGCGACCTTCTGATTCGAAGTCAGCAACTCTATCCAACTGAGCTACGGGCGGGAAATAAAAATGGGGTGAGCGAGGGGACTCGAACCCCCGGCCTCCAGGGCCACAACCTGGCGCTCTAACCAACTGAGCTACGCCCACCACGTCTTCTGGTGCGCCTGGGAGGACTCGAACCCCCGACACAGAGCTTAGAAGGCTCCTGCTCTATCCCCTGAGCTACAGGCGCGAAACCTGGAGCGGGTGATGGGAATCGAACCCACGTATGTGGCTTGGAAGGCCACCGCTCTACCATTGAGCTACACCCGCATCTTAAAATATTATAACTTACTTGGCTTCCATAGGCAAGATGCATGGTCGGGGTGCGCGGATTTGAACCGCGGGCCTCCTGCTCCCAAGGCAGGCGCGCTACCAAACTGCGCTACACCCCGTAGTGCCAAGCGAAATCAAGTATAGCATAAATCAAAAGGCAAGTCAAAGCTAATTTTTCTACACGTTCCTCAGTGTTCTTGGCGTTAGCCTCACGTTCTTGCCACTTTTCTTCTGCCAAATCCAATTATCTCATGGCCAACTAGATCGTATGGAGCCATACCCGAAGCTTTTCCTTGAAATCACTTAGGGCTTTTGCTCGGTGGCTAATCATATTCTTTTCTTCAGCACTAAGCTGGGCATAGGTCCGTTCATAACCGGTCGGGATAAACAATGGATCGTAGCCAAAACCGTTAGTTCCCTGGAGCGCATAACCAATCCTTCCCTCACAGGTACCCGCCGAGAAAAGCATTTCCTTGTTTTCTCGTCCCGGAAACACAAAGGCGATTACACAGCAAAATCGGGCAGTCCTCTTTTCCGAAGGTATGTTGGCAAGTTCCCGCAACAGCCTAGCGTTATTCTCCGCATCACTAGCCGACTCTCCTGCATAGCGCGATGAATGAACCCCTGGTCTTCCTCCGAGAGCATCAACCTCCAGACCTGAATCATCGGCAATACAAGGAAGTCCGGTATGCTCAAAACCGTTCATCGCCTTCTTAAGGGCATTTTCCTTGAAAGTACTACCATCCTCTTCAACGATGGGCCACCGCGGAAAATCATGGGGAGTTGCGACTGTTAGGGGCAGGTCAGCCAGCAAAGACTTTATCTCCACCAATTTATGCTTATTACCCGAGGCAAGGACGATTCTGGACACCCTGTCAGTCAAGCTTTACCCCTCCGATTTTACTGGCCATTTTCTCCGTAATAAGCCGACGCTGAATAGTAACTATTTCATCTATTCCCTTTTCCGCAAGTGCAAGTAGTTGGTTGTATGTCTCCTTGGAGAAGGGATCTCCCTCGGCAGTGCCTTGGATCTCGACGAATTTTCCGGCACCAGTCATAACCACATTCATATCCACAGCCGCCCGGGAATCCTCAACATAGCACAAATCTAGCATGGGTACTCCATCCACCACACCCACACTCACCGCCGCCAGGTAATCTGCCACCGGAAAGGTTTTCGCTTCCTTGCCAATGGTCCACAGAGCATCACACAGAGCAATAAAGGAGCCAGTAATAGAAGCAGTCCTAGTGCCACCATCGGCTTGGATTACATCACAATCAATCCAAATGGTCCGGTCTCCTAGGGTCTTAAGATCAATTATACTACGCAAGGCTCGACCCACTAGTCTTTGAATCTCCTGGGTCCTACCACTGGGCCGTCCTTTGGATACTTCCCGAATATTGCGGGTTTCCGTAGCCCGGGGGAGCATAGAGTATTCGGCAGTAATCCAGCCTTGACCGGTTCCTCTCAACCATGCCGGCACCCGTTCTTCAATAGATGCAGTGCAGACCACCTTCGTATCGCCGACCTCAATTAGTACAGAACCCTCTGCATACTTGATGTAATCCCTGGTAATCTTAACTGGGCGCATTTCATCTGGACGGCGACCATCCTGTCTTTCCATGATTATCTCCTTTCCTTGTCCCTCCCCGAGTAATGTTCCATTCCCGGTAGGAGAGCAAACGAAGTCCTTGACCATAACCTCGCAAAACACCTGGCCACAAGACCCCATTGATCGTTGCACAAAGCTGTCCTATCTACCAACAGTCTAGCTCTGATCTTGACTACTTCTTTATTATAATTATTCTATGAGCCTAAGTCTAATCCTTGGACGACTCGGGACTGACAAAGTACAGCCAACTTAAGCTGTCTTTACACCCGTTAGTTCGAACACCAGTTGTCGAAATAGCTCCCCCCGTTGGGTGAAGCTCTCAAACATGTCATAGCTCGCACAGCCTGGCGAAAGAAGCACCACATCCCCGCTTTCTCCCAGTCTAATCGATGTTTGCACTGCTTCCTCCAAGCTTTCCACTCGGTGAATATCTGGTGGAACATCCTGGTACTCGGTGTGGATGGTCCTCTCGATCAAGTCAGCTGTGGCCCCCAAAATAATGTAAGCCTTCACCCGTCCTTTGCCCGCACGAATCATTTCCTCGAAGGGAATCTTCTTGTCATAGCCACCACAGATTAAAATAATAGGCTCATCAAAGGACCGCAGTCCCGCCGCCGCACGAGTGGGGGTGGTGGCAATGGAATCGTTCACAAATTGCACATTTTGCCAGACAGTAACAGGTTCTAGTCGATGGGCTACTCCGGTGAAGCCTTTGATCACTTCAGCCATTGCCCCAGGACCAATTCCGGCAAGGGCGGCTGCTGTAATAGCTGTTAGAACATTGCCAACATTGTGCACTCCCCTAAGCTTAATATCTGATACCCTACAGACAGGTACCCCGGCCTTCGAGTCTACCCGGTAGTAAAGCCGATCGTCTTCGATGTAAGCGCCCCGCTCAGGGCGTGATGTTATGCTAAAAAAGTAGACCTTGCCAGGAGCTTGTGCCGCCATCTTGACACAGATAGGATCGTCCAAATTGGTGATAAAATGGTCCTCTGACCCTTGGAACCCATAAATATTAGTCTTGGCTTCGATGTAGGCTTCCATAGAAGGATGAACATCCAGGTGATTAGGTGTAATATTTGTCACCACACTAATCTGGGGACTCGTCCTAGTCAGTTCTAACTGAAAACTAGATAGTTCCAAAACCACCTGGGCATCTGGTGTGATCCGATCTAACTCACCGATTAGGGGAACCCCAATGTTACCGCCAACAAACGTCTCCCTTCGGCTTGTAGCCATCATCTGGCCGAGGAGGGTGGTGGTTGTAGTCTTGCCACTGCTTCCGGTTACGCCCACCATCAAAGCAGGACATCCTTCCATAAACAAACCAACCTCTGTTGAGAGCCTGACACCTGCCTTGGCGGCCTCCGCGATTTCCGGCAGATCCTTACGCATCCCTGGGGTCAGGAATACTTCCTCGAAGGAGGCCAAATTCCTTAAGTACCCATCTCCTAGCTGCAACACTATGGGCATTTTCTGTAGTTCCTGTAAGTCTGCAATCTCACTTGGATCCTTTTGGTCACAGGCGGTAATCTGTGCACCTTTCTCACTCAAGAATGAAATAAGGGCTCGGTTACTAATCCCTAAGCCCACCACCGCAACTTTTTTCCCTTGATAGTCCACAAGTAATCACCCTTCAAAAGATGATCTTGGATACAACTGGTCCATATCAACAGCCTTAACTACTTCGAGCTCATACCCTAGACCCTTTGCTCTATTTCTAAACTCCTCAGGATTACCACTACAAAAGTAATAATCAACTCTAGGTCCCGGACAGTCACCAATCTGTCTTTGTACCTCTAAGGCTGTCTCCTCTGCCGGATCAATAATCTGAATGCCCTTCGGGAGAAAACTCTCTAGTTCAGGCACAAGAAATGGATAATGGGTACACCCTAAGATGAGAGTATCAATTCTTTGAGAGACCAATGGTGTAACATAAGCCTTTAGGGCATCGAGGCTTTCCTTGGTTCCCGTACGTCCGGCTTCCACTAGGGGAACCAGCAAAGGACAAGGCTGACTGTAAATTACACTATCGCTCTGGTCTGCCGCCTCACGCTCATAGGCTTTACTGTTAACCGTTGCGGTGGTGGCAATTAAACCAATCTTGCCTGATTTACTGACCCGAACCGCTGCTCTTACTCCAAAGGAGATCACACCAACTAAGGGTATCTGAAATATCCTTCTCATGTTGTCCAAGGCTAGGGCTGATGATGTATTGCATGCCACCACAATCAAATCTGCCTGTTGTGACTGCAAAAACGAGATGATCTGCCAAGCATATACATTAATCTCCTCTGGGGTTTTGTCCCCATAGGGAAGCCGTGCCGTATCTGCGAAATAGGTAATTGAGCAATCTGGTAAATACTCTCGAAGTTTACTGACTACCGTCAGTCCGCCTAATCCAGAATCATACACACCAATTCGGTTTGCCATGAACCCACCCCTGCACCTAAGACCCACAATTATAGTATTCCCTGCTCCATCGGAGGTTACCAAAAAACCCGGTAGACCCCACGGAGTCTACCGTAGCACAATTTCCAATCGAAGTCCATTGTAATACCTTTTTCGGGAAGGATGCACCCTAAAGGCAACTGTGTATTCCTGTGGGACTTTCCGCTAGTCTATCCTGTTTTTGGTGGAATCATACCCCACCACAAGACTCGGATCGGCAACGAAGGGTCCACTTGTATCCAGATGGCCAAAGAGGGAATCAACCGGCTGGCCTTCAATTAGTATCTGCACGGCTTCCACCTCAGCAAACTGTGTCAGCGTATTTACCAAAGAGTATACAGCCAGTGTTTCTCCGGAGGTACCACCAAGGCCACCGACGAGTAAGTCTCCCTGGAAATCTACATAAACTAGACCATCATGCAAGGTAACCTTAGGCTGACTGAGCCCCTGGGGAAAAGTCGCTGAAACGTCTGCCTCTTGTGGTCCTGCCAGAAGAAGAGCAACAATTTGCCCCAAATCCACTGCAGGTACCTTTGTCTCCACCGGAACAAGATGCTGACCATCAAGAGATGCAAAGTACAACACGATATTTATCTCCTTGGGCCCCACCAGTCTAAAGATACCCCAGATAGCCAAGATAATACAAAGTGTGCCCACAGCAAGTATGATAAACCGTTTCATCGATACGGCGCCTCCTAGTCAATCATGTACAATAAATAGTCTCGTTCAAAGGCAGTCTGTCCTCTTTCCGCTGTTTTGGCTATCCTAGTTCCTGCAAGGCCAGAACTTCCTGCTTCAGCTACATTGCTTTCAGGGTGCAGCCCCACCGCGGGAATTCCCAGTGGTCCTAAGATAAAGAAGTTCCGCTCCAGCTGTTTTGGCGGAAGCTTACTGGCTCGCCAGAGCAACTCCACCTCTGGCAGAACCAATAGTTCATCCCGTAACCACTGACTGCTTGGTCCCTTCGCCTCTAACTTGACGTCCAAGATCTGCGAGGTCTCTTCTTTCTGCATTGGCTCCAACTCCGGCAGCCATGTATGATCATAGGTGATCCCCCGCTGTCCTCCAAAGTACTGATTTATACCCAGAAAGATTCCAAGGGCAGCCTGTTTTTGAAAGTCAGGATCCTTAAGTAGTTTCTCCTCTTCAGGATGGGTAATAAAAGCAACTTCGACCAAAATGGCAGGAACCTCCGCCTGCCTTAATACGAGTAAGTCTCCCCGGGCCTTTACTCCCCGATCTATCCGGTTAATGGTTTTAACCAGTTCACTATGCACGGCCATAGCTAGCTTTCTGCCATCATCCCGTCCGGTTTGGTAGAAGGTTTCAGTCCCTTCGGCCTGTTGACGGATGGCGCCATTGGCATGGATACTGATAAACAAATCGGTTTGATCCTGCTGGGCAGATTGTATACGGGCTGCCCAGGTTGGGTTGATGTCGCTTGCCCGGGTAAGGATAACGTTAGCACCGCTGGTTGTTAGCATCTGCTCTAGTATCTGAGATATGGCCAGTACCACATCTTTTTCGTACGCTCCCGAAGGACCAATGGCCCCAGGTGCATACCCCCCATGTCCAGGATCAATTGTGACGGTTTTACCCGCAACAGGCCGCGTGGGGAAAACCATACTAAGGGTAGATGCATCAGGCCTTGTCACCGCGGGCAGTATCGGGTAGTCCAGGTCAAACACTAACCTCGTCTGCCCCGGCAAGTGTTCGGCAATCCGAACGCCGGTAATCGGAGGGCAGGGATTAAAGCTACTTTCCAAGCCTGGCATGGGGACAGTCCCTGGCACGTCCACAAAGAACCTCGCCGGTTCTTTGAGCAGGTGACTACTTGGCTCCATTGGTCCACTGCAGCTGGCAATGACTTCGACACCATGCTCGTTCACACTCATATCCAGGGATGCTAGCCGGTAGTAAAGATCAATAGGGAGGATCCCTGTTGCGGCATCCCATTCCCTAGCCACCGCGGCAAGGGGATATGCCAAATCCAAGACAATCCTCACCACATCCTGGGTGTATTGGCTTAACCGCAGCCCCCGTACCGCCTCATCCCCAATTTCCAGCTGCTGGAAAGGAGTGACTAAAACCGCCGGCTCAAGGTCGATTACCAAACGGAGGGGATCCTTTAGACTACTGATGCGCGTAGATACTTGACCCGTTGTAGCAACGGCTACCCGGGCATTGGACGATTCTCGGTCAAACAAGGCCCCGGTGACATTCTGCACAAACCCTTCACTATCACTAAAAGTAATCCTTAGGATCTGGTTGTCGCCTTCACTCCTGCTTTGTACGGTATAGCCCACCAAACAATCTAGATCAATCACTACCCGAGCCTTTTCCGTGGTATACTGACCAACTCGAGCTCCTTTGACGATCCCGTTTTCTACCATCACTTGCTTTGGTGCATCGGGAACCACCACGTCCTCCAAATCTACAACTAAACGTTCCGGTGCAGTAAGCATAAAAGCATTATATTCTGCAGACTGGGTCATAGTCAGTTCGACATAGCAGACACCGTCAGCCTCGCCACTGGTAACCCCGATCAACTCAATGGTATTTTGAGCAGACGCAGGACATACCATCAGAAACAAAAGGACGACAAAACTCAAGGCTAGTTTTCGGCTAATCCGCAGGTCACGTAACATGGAATACTCTCCAAATTCTCAGGTGATCGAGGAAATCCTGTCAAATTCGAAACATTCCTTCGATCTTTTACATTCTCCACAGGTGCTCCTCCTTCCTGCAAGATCCAGGGGGGTAGATAGAGACTTTAGTGCATTGGCAAAAATCACTATTCACAATTCTAGAGGATTTTCTGTAATTATCTCGAATCATGATCGCACATGGGTAAATACCCATGGGTTGTCTTCACCTAGAAGGAGCCTTGGGCCTTGGGGAAGGAAACCTGGACACTTCAACAAGACAGCTCAAGCCACCTTCCGCGGGAGAAGATACAGAAGACCATTTCTACCAAGGAGGACTCAAGTCATGAAAAAGCTAGTTTCAATAGTACTAGCAACAGCAATGGTGGCTCTTTTGGCTGTACCAGCAATCGCCGGAACACTAAACTTCAATGGCAAGCTGGATATGTCGTTGGATTACACCAAAGACCTAAATGCACAAGAGGGTCAACTAACTCCATCAAGCACTCTGAAGCTGAACTTCACCGGTGCTGAGAATGGAAAAAATGGCGTATTTGTTGAAATCAACAACGCCAATGAACTCACCTATCCCTTCCCTGCCGGGTCAAATGGGCAACTAAACTGGAAACCAGCAGTAACTAAAGCCAAACTGGTCATCCCAGGTGCCTACCGGAAGGGCTCGGCAGAGGTAACCACCCACTTTGGAAATGCCCTAGACATTGCATATTCCAAATGGGTAGGTACCGTTGGGGCCGATCAACCTGGTCTGCGGATCGAAGGTTCCAGAATCAATGCTGGACCGACAGAACTAGACGTCGACGGGTTTATCGTCTTTAACGAAGCAGGTCAATCCAAGGGACTGCAGGTAACAACTGACCTCCTCGGCCAAAAGCTAACCGGAGTCTATGTGGAGAAGGATCAAGATGCCCAGACCAAAGATCGTTCTATGCACGTAGCCGGAAGCTTCATCACCGAGAACCTACAGGTTGCCGGGGAATTAGCCCGGGATATCGATGATAGGACACAGGCCATCGCTGATGTAAAGGGAATTATCACTCCTTCACAGAAAGGCAACTCCAGTGTCGAGGTCTGGTATCGTGAGGTTCCCCGTGACGAGAACGGCAACTACGTCTGGAATGCTCCTTACCAGAAGCTAAACGACAGCACCATTAAGTGGCTTAAGGATAATAAGACCGGTGTTCGTGTATCGGCTAACAGCGCCCTTGATCTTAGGAATGTACCGGTGAGCCTAAGTGCCAGTCATGACCAGCGGTTTGCCGATGAGGTTTACGGGTTTGCCGGGGATAGCACCACTGCCCTTCGGGCCGGTGCGGAGCTCTTCAACACCAGCATTGCACAGACGGTCAAGTTCAACTCCAATGCTAATGTTTCCGATGAGTATATCACGGAACTAGCCCGGGCCATTGAAATTGGCGACCAGAGCATCCAACCTGAGCTTTCCGTAGCGTACAAGCCTGGAAACAAGGCTATTGAAAACCACGTCAAGGTGAAGAATGTCAGATTTGCGGACATCAATCTTACCCCAGAACTATGGGTAGATTACAACCATGAAGCACAGGATATTACCAAGAAGCAGGTCAAGGTTGCCGCAAATACAGTGGTTGATCCTGACAACTTTGCACCGATCGCCCTTGATGGGTATACGTTGATGGACCTGGACAATCCTGCAGGCAACAAGTCTATGCTGACAGCCACCACATCCCAGGAGCTTTTTGGCATGAACTTGGATATTACCGGGCGGAGCGTCTTGGCCTTCAACGAAGATAACATGGATTCCAAGCTTGCAGCTAAAGTAAAATACACCGCGCCAAACTCCATTCACTTCCAGGGCACCTACTACTGGTATGATGCTGAGAACGGTACCCCTTGGAACCAGGATGACCTACTGCACAAGGACGACGTTGCACAAGGTCTCAACCTTAGAGCTTGGAAGAGTATCGCATTTTAGTTTAGATCCTACCGGGCCCCGGATCAACCGGGGCCTTTTCCTTTTCACGATAAGTGCAACCTATACAGAATCATCCCCATTGGGTAGAATAGACTTTAAGGACTACTCTACAAGGATGGGTCAGGATGAATCAAAAAATGCCTCTTAGTCAATCCACGGTGTATGTCATTGGACATAGAAATCCCGATTGTGATTCCATCGTCTCTAGCATTGCCTATGCAACGGTAAAAAACGCCCAATCCCCAGGTTACCTTGCTGTTCCCGCCAGGATTGGACCGATCAACAGGGAGACCGCCTTCGTATTGGAGGAGTTTGGCTTTGCACCACCACTGTTTCTGCCCCACGCCCACCCTCAGGTTAAGGATGCCTCCTTCGATCCACCAATGCTCCTTCCCAAAGACGCCACTCTCCTTGAGGTATGGACACAGATGCAGAAGGAGCGGGCAGTAACAGCATGCGTCGTTGACGATGCGGAAACTCTAGCAGGGGTTGTTACCATCGGAGATATTGCCAAGGCCCAGTTTAAAGCATCAATAGACGATTCCCGTTACACATGCCCCATTGCCAATCTTGCTGAAGTACTGATGGGGGAGATCCTTGTGCAAGGAGCCGACTATTTTGCAGGCTCCGTGGTGGTTGGTGATACGTCCCAAGCCCAAGTTTCTGCAGACAACCTCTTTCTTATAGGAGATAGGACTAGGTTGCAGATGGCAGCTATCAAACAGGGGGTAGGTGTCCTTGTTGTCACCGGTGATGCAGACGTTGCTCCCCAGGTAGTGGAACTTGCGGCTAAACAAGGAACAACCCTACTCCGTGTGCCCTTGGACACCTTCAGTTGTACCAGCCTACTGTGGCAGGCTGTACCGGTGGATCAAGTCATGACCAGCAGTAATATTAGGACCGTAAATACCGATGATCTGTTGCGGGAAGTCAGTGATGAGATGAAGGAACACCCCTTCAAGCTATACCCTGTCTTGGACGAGCACAATCGTCCCATCGGAGTCATCGGACGTAATCATCTTGCCGACCGATCGGCAAAACAATTCATCCTTGTAGATCACAATGAGAAAAACCAGTCCATAGATGGAATAGAGCAGGCAAGGATTCTGGAGGTAATCGATCACCACCGCATTAGTGCCGTGGAGACAGATCAGCCCATTCTATTTGTAAACCGGCCTTGGGGAGCCACCGCAACCATTATTAGCCAATTGTCTCGGGAGCAGCATATACAGCTAAGACCCCAATTGGCCGGACTCATGTGCGGGGCGATTTTATCGGATACCCTAGCCTTTAGATCTCCCACGTCCACCTCTCAAGATGAACATGAGGCCCACTACTTGGCCCAAATCGCAGGGATTGAGCTAGACTCCTTAGCCCACAGGCTGCTTCAAGCTGCCTCAGATATTGAGCAGATCGACCCCCAAGAGATTCTAAGATCAGACTTTAAGGAGTTTACCGTGGGGAAATCTAAAGTAGGCATTGGCCAGACCATGATCTACGGCCAATCGGTGGATGCTTTGAAAAAGGATTTACTAAGAGCAATGAAGCACCTGATGGACGATGCCGGGTACGCACTTGTGGCTTTAATGCTCACCAATGTGCTCAACCGGGCAACTGAGATGCTGTGGGTAGCCAAAGATCCTACATTGGCAAAGAGAGCCTTTAAGGCGCCCCACGGAGCCACCTCCTTCACCCTGCCAGAGGTGATGTCCCGGAAAAGACAAGTGGTTCCTGCGGTAATCAAGGCTATCCGGGAACAAGACTAGCAGTTCACGTTACCCAAGCAATTAGTACCTAGGTAACGTACCCATCGGGGGAGATCACAAGCCCACCAAGACTCTCGGACCTATTTCGCCTGACATGACTTATTGCTGTAGTTTTCAACTAACAGCTTGAAATCTAAAAAGGCAACTCATACTCCCATAGGGGAATCTGAATTGCCTTCCGGATAAGTCTTTATATACTACGATTCTTACTTAAATCCAAAGTTCTTTACTAACACAATGGGAGTACCTGCATCTGCGGAGCCTGCTGCAAGATCGGCAATAGTCGCAATAATGCTAGTGATCCGCCTTGGGGTCGTACCTAGACTGCTTTGGGAACTCTCGGTATTATTCAGTAGCTCAGCGATCTCTTCTCGGGAATGTCCCTCGCGAAACATGGTCTCAACTAGTAGTTTTAGTTTTGCACCCTGACGGAGGGAAGCATGTCGAAGCCCTTCACTGCACCCAATGGCCGGATATGGATCCGCAAGTTCGTAGATGCCTGTATCAGGATCCTTGTACGCACCATCACCAAACACCAACACCTCAATATGCTTACCCGTCACTTCCTTAACGCGCTTAACAATGGCATCGCATACGTCGTCGGCATTATCTGGAAGTAACTTTAGGATTCCCTTCTCCAAATCTGATACATTAGAGCCGATAACCCCCCATGGCTTGGGGCCAAAATCCTGTAAGGTTAGCATTGGCGTCTTGGTGCCAAAGGAATGAAACAGATTCTTAAGCGATTCCCGCTCGTGTACTGCTCCAATGATAATCCCATCAATGTTCCCAAAGTTGAATACGGTAAGGGGGTTCTCGGTATAGATTATCTCACACTTGGCGCCTTCTTTTTCAATAATCTCCGCATACATACGGGCATAGTCAATGCCAGTAATCGGGTGCGGAAACAGTCTTTCGCCGATTTCCTCCAGGGTAATCAGATCATCCGCATTGTACAAAGTTAGCCGATCGGCATAGGAATATACCTGGGGTTGGACCTTGCCTGCTAGAAACTCCTCGGAATCGACAATGGCAATCTCCCTAGCCTGTAGGTCCACTGCTACAGCTAACGCAGCTTCGGCACCGGTATCTTGCATGATGCCAATCGCTTTATCTGCTGTACCCGCCAGATCCTCGAATGTGACTTCCGCCACCATCCGCCGCCCATCGGGAGACTCAAGGGTAATGTCAGCCACACCCTTGCCAGTGATCTTGCGAATCGCCACCACTGTGTATCCGATCTCCTGAAACTTCAATGCAGCAATAATTTCCCGAATCAAAACGTTCATCTGGGGGGTGTTTCCCCGGACCTCTTGAAGACTACCCAACACCCGTTTTAGACGAAGACGGCTGTTTGCAAATTCCTCATCCATCACTTGATTACCAACTTCGTCGAAGGGGACACTTAGCTGCACCAAAACCCTACCATTATTCACTGCTCTGGCAACAGCCTCTAAAATCAAGGCAAACCGATTCCGACTCACAATAGGGCTAATAATGGCAAGGGTGCCCGTCTCTTCAATCGGCATCTTCTCCCTTAAGTCCTCCACTAGCTCATCGCAAGTGACATACCGGTTTTGGGAACGAGCAACCACCGACTCAGTAACGCAGACAATGTCCTTGTCCTCTACGGTATCTTTGACCGCATCGACGGCAATCTCCACGATATCGTCAGTAGGCATGATCAGTCCCGTTTTCAATCCTAATACCACTACACCTGCATTTTTTGGTAATGTGAAGCTCACCTAGTCATTTCTCCCTTCAGAAGGGCTTATAACAAACTCTATTATTTCACGACTTGGCATGAATTGCAACCCACTCACTCAACCAAGTGAGATTAACGATTTCCGAGAATGCATTAGAGAAACCTTCTGTAGGTCGGTAGAGTGCCATTAACCTTGCGTTCTCGTTTTTTGGCTAGAAATGGTCTAACCTAGTTGAGGGATGACAACTTACCGACGCGTCTTCATGATTTTTGCCCTTCGATGTACGGTACTTCACACAAGCAGTTCATTGTACGATTGGCATTGCTCGTAGACCTAGTCCTGCTTACACTAAGACCTTTGAATGCGTCACTGGAACCTATGCCTTTGCCGAAGCCCCTGGAACTCGAACAAGCAAACACGTAGAAGGAAAACGTAGCACGCAACCAAAAATGCTCTACAAACTGGTAACTGAGGATGTTTCTACTTGAGTATAATCGACGCGATGGCTCTGGTTTGTCCCAGTGTGGACGTTCAAATAGCATCAGAACCGCAACTCTCTGAAATCTGTACCCCGGAAAGAACGTAGCGCTGTAGCCAATATTCTATAGAGACCACCCTTGCTGGTGATTGACACTGAATACCAGCAAGTGCTACAATTTCTTAGGACATAATATGAATCAGGAGTGTCTTACAATGAAAACAATTGATGAGGCAAAATACGCGGACTTAGTGGTCCAATGGCTTCAAGAGAAGGTTGGCGGCGCGAAGGCCAAGGGCGTTGTGCTCGGATTGAGCGGGGGTTTAGACTCCGCAGTAATGGCCGTCTTGGCCAAAAGAGCCTTTCCCATGGATACCCTTGGACTGATTATGCCGTGTCACAGTCAAGGGGAAGATGCGGAACATGCTCTGGAATTAGCCCGTCAATTTCAGATAAAGACCAAGACAGTTGATCTGACACCAGTCTATGACCTTCTTGCCCATACCCTAGAAGAAGCTGCCGAGACCAAAGGGACTCAGCTAGACGTAGCTTTGGGCAATATTAAGTCAAGGTTGCGCATGAACACGCTGTATTATTTTGCCGCGGCATATAACTATCTTGTAGTCGGTGCTACAAACAAAAGTGAACTGATGACAGGATATTTCACCAAACACGGTGACTCTGGCGTTGACTTGCTGCCCATTGCTCAATTGGTCAAAGCGGAGGTTCGACAGTTAGCAGAGTATCTCCAGGTGCCAAGCATGATTATCCAAAAACCACCCTCCGCCGGATTCTGGCCAGGACAAACCGATGAGGACGAGATGGGAGTCACTTATGAGGAACTGGACAGCTACCTACGCGATGGTGATGGCTCCCAAGATACAGTAAGGACAATCATCGATCTGCAGACAAGGACTGAGCATAAGCGAGCCTTCCCGATGATGCCCGAGTTTCCCCTACCGTATATCAAATCATGACCGAGAGAAAAAAGGGTCGGATCCCATTACCTGCTGGGAGACCGACCCTTCTAATACTACTCCATTGGTCTAGGCGGCAACTTTAGTCTTGGCGTGCTTAACCACCATTTTACGCCGCCACATCACAACTAATCCCACAAGCAACGGTATCAGGGCCACAACAAAGATCACCCAGAGGTCATCATCTTGGATCCACCGCAGTTCCCGAACACTTCCCGGTACCACATCGCCATTGGCATCTACAAACCGCAGCTGCCAAGTTCCTTGGTTATCCGTAAGGTCCAACTTGTAACCTTCAAAGGTGGCAGTTCTACCTGTCATTCCTTCAGCTTCTGGGTCAAATTCAACCACGTTGTAGCCTAGGGCGTATCCCGATGTCTGCTCCACATAGTAGGGTTTTTTCGAGATCTCCTGGACGACCTTACCATCATGAAGCACCTGGAGAGTTAGACCTGGCATTTCCTCAAGCTGTACCCAAAGCCCCATCCCTTTAGTTCCCTGTCCAGCTAAGGGACTGTGCAAGGAGAGCATCCTAATATAGTAGAACCGATCGTATTCCTTGCTTTCAAAGGGCAGCATATAAAAGGCCGTCTCATCTTTAACATAGATCACTTGACTAATGTCATTGGACAGTAGGAACTGATTCCAACGGCTGTCCGGCCTCATTTGGTACCCAAGGCCCGTCCGTCGATGGGAGTAGACTACTAGTTTCCGTGCGCTATCGGCTACTTCCTGTCCTTCGGTATCTAGCATACGGATTTTGTACTCACCCGGGGGCAGGTTTAACACAAAGGCAGCCTGTGGCTTATACACATAGAACTTGGGCATCTCGGGCTGTACTGGTGGTTCGGGAATCTCCTCTGGTTTTTTGGGAATCCCCGTCTCCTGTACTTCCTTAAGCATTTCTGTCATCAACGCATCCCAAGCTGCCTTATCATCGTAAAACTGCCGCACAGCATTCCAGTAGTTGTCCATGGCCGTTTGGTATTCCTGATACTTAATAGTGGCCTCTTCATCAAAGGCCAGGTGCACCTGCCCCTGGCCATAGGACTCAGTGTAATACGTGGTGTAATCCCTTTTTTCCAGGGTTTCATACAATTTACCTCCCTGGTAGATCTCAAGGGTACCATCAACAACTTCCCGGTACTCCATCCAGTTGGCCTTGTATTCACCGGTGATCGGCCAATAATAAACCTCTGTTTCAGCGGTGTGAATAATATTGTTATGGTCTGCGATCAGATAGATCGTATCTGCCTGGCGTGGAGCAATGGTGCCTTCTAATGTCATGCCAGTCCAAGCGCTAATCCCATAACACATCTGCCATTCCTTGGTTGGGGGTACGGCACCTGCGGGAACACAAATCGCTGCTAGAACAATACTTGTCAGCAAAGCAATTAGTAAGGTGTTTTTACTCATCGTTTTACCCCCCTCTTGTTAAAACAAACAATGGACGCAACTAGAAGCACAAGACTATAGACCAGGGTCTGACCGATACTTACTAGGTAATTACTTACCTCATGCAACGCAGCGGCATCAAATCCTCTTTGCAGATAGGCAAAAGGTGATACCCAGGCCAAAACAGTATTGACTGCCTGAAGGATTACCCGCAAATAGGTCTGGGTCATCGTCAGTTGGTCACCTGGAATGTTAACAAGTACATTATAGCCTAAGGAAAACCCTAGAAAGAAAATGACTAATGCTAGAAAAACAATGATGGACGAACGGATCCGCCCGATGAGTGAAGAGATAAAAATACCAAAGGAAACCATCGCACCCGCCACAAACACTGAAAAGATTAGCATGAGTAGGAAGGTGACGGAAAACCCAATGTTAGTGAAACTCCCAGCGATAACAAAGTACACTGCGAAAAATACCAACATGGTCACGAAGGTCATGATTTGTTCGATGAATCTGCCAAAAACATAGGAAACACTATCCACAGGACCATAAAACAGCACCTCTAGGGTTCCTGTTTCCCTTTCTCTGGCAATAGCCATGGCAGAGCAAAGGGCCAGATAGGTTGTCCCTAAGGCGACCGCGAAAAACAGAGCAAGGGTCAGTGGACTTGCGATGACCGTTGCCTTAATATCGGCCACTCCTGATAGAGAGCTCTTTAGTACAAAAGCCGCAATAACAAGGGATAGAGCCATGACGAAGTATATCCCTGGCTTGTACCACGTGTCCTTCCATTCCCTGGTACTAATCAGCTTAGCGGCATGGAACCGACGCGACATTGTACTCATGCTGCTCCCTCCTTTGTCAACATGGAAAGGTTCTTTTCGGTAATCGTCACAAAGGCATCTTCCAGGCTTATTTCCTTAACCTGCATGCCTAAAACAAGACCCTGTTTGCTGGCAATAGCTTGGGCGATCTCTGCCCTTCCGTCAATCTCAGGCTTAACCTTAATCACTAGGTAGTTGCCCTCTGTCTCGACACTAAGGACTACATCCATCTCTTGCACAGCTTGTACTAACTCATCGGTAACAGTGGCCAATTCAACGACGATCTCCCGTTCTTCGGCAATCCGCCGCTTCACCTGATCCATTGAATCCTCAATTAATAGCCTTCCCTTGTTCATAATGCCCACCCGATCACAAGTCCGCTCAACTTCGGAAAGGATATGACTGGACAACAGAACCGTTACACCCCGCTCTTTTTCCTCCGTGATGATGTCACGGATTTCCTTGATACCGTAAGGGTCAAGACTGTTAACTGGCTCATCTAGAATCAGAAGCTCTGGATCGTGCAAAAGCACCCGGGCAAAACTCAGTTTTTGCTTCATTCCCTTGGAGTAGCCTCCAAGAAATGCCGAGCGCCGATCCCATAGGTTGACCCGGGACAGGACCTCTTGTACCTTCTTTTCAGGATTTGGCACTTGGTATAACCGGGCAAAGAAGTTTAGGTATTCGTACGCGGTCATTTCTTCATACAAATAATGGAATTCTGCTAGTACACCCATCCGCAGCTTAACGCCAAAGTAGTTATCCTTGATCTGTTCACCAAATAACCAGCATTTTCCGTAGGTGGGCGGAAGCAAACCTAGGATCATCATAATCGTGGTTGTCTTCCCCGCACCGTTGGGTCCGAGAAATCCGTAGATCTCGCCCTTCTGTACGTGAATGTTCAAGTCCTTGACCGCGGTTAGAGCATCATACCGCTTGGTCAGGTTCTCGGTACGAATCATGCAGCAATTACCTCCCCCAGATATATATTTGATCATTAGTAAATCTAGCCTTTCGACCTTTGTCCTTCGTGCACGCGTGCCAAATAGGCCTGTCAGTACCCACTAATACATGAAAACAGTATATCAAAGTTGACCCATCTTTGCAACTAAGCTAAAGCGTGCAAACTATTGACAGTATTGCACCAAGAGGGTCTCCAGGGGAGGGCTTAACCAACATAAATAAAAGCTATGCGAAAGAGCATCGGCGTCTTGTGATATCTCTATTTGCTTCTAGTCTGTCTTCCGCATATAATATGCATAGAAGCTGCAAATAGTAGGATGTGATCCGTTTGGCGAAATCAGAAGGGATTAAGGTCATTTCGGAAAACCGCAAAGCCCGACATGATTACCATATAGAGGAAACCTTCGAGGCTGGTATTGTGCTTACCGGAACCGAGGTCAAGTCCTTAAGACTTGGTCGGGCAAATTTAAAAGACAGCTATGCCGGAGTTGAAACCGGCGAGGTTTTCCTGTATAATTGTCACATAAGTACCTATGATCAAGGAAACCGATTTAATCATGAGCCAAAACGTAAGCGTAAGCTGTTGTTGCACAAGCGTGAGATTAATCGGCTTATTGGTCAGACAAAGCAAAAGGGTTATACTTTAGTGCCTCTTCGCTTGTATTTTAGCCGAGGTTTGGTTAAGATAGAGCTGGCCTTAGCTAAGGGAAAGCGAAGCTTCGATAAGCGAGAAGACATCGCGAAAAGAGACGCCCAGCGTCAGATTTCAAGGGCACTAAAGGAAAAACAGCAAGCATAATTTCCTGGGGGTGTATTAGACTCGACACAGGTAGAAGGAACATCGGTAGCGAGTCGAGGTCCCGTGCCTCGTTAAACAGCGGGAACAAACAATAACTGCCAATAACGCAGACTACGCACTGGCTGCTTAAGTAGCCACGCCCCCTTGCATCACGCCTGCAGGATGCAAGAGTGGGTGTCATCTTATGCAGGCTACCTCGGCCAAAAGCCTTTAAGGCAGAGGGAATCCTAAAAGGCTAGCTTACAGCAGATCGGGCCCTTACGAGTTGCTGGGAGCGAATTCAAAATAAGGGCTATGCTCGTAGAGACCGGTGTGGCTTTGCTTGTGGACAGCGGTGCAATTCCGCTCACCTCCACCAAACTTTGAATTTAAAGCAAGGCAGTCTCAGCCTTGCTTTTTTGCTAACATTGAATAAGAAGCGAGACTTATCTATGGAACAACACATGCTAACTCGGAATGCACATTTGGCCTTGTTGCTTCTGGGAATACTAATGAACATCATCGGGCCGACTTTGCCCTTTGTAATTGCAGACTACGAAATTTCATTGTTAACGGCCGGAACGGTGTTTACGCTGATGTCAGTGGGACGACTCATTGCGGTGTTGTTTGGCGGCTCCATCTCGGATATCTACGGTCGTAAGCCGCTAATTGTCTTTGGTTCCATGCTTCTGTCCTTGAGTTTAGCCGGATATGGATTGGCAAAGACCTGGCTCAGTCATCTGTTCTTCATCTTTACCACGGGCCTAAGCTACGGCCTTTTAGACATCGCGGTTAATGCCCTGATTGCAGACCTGTATCCCGAAAACCGGGGCTATGCCTTAAACAGATTACACGCCTTTTTCGGAATTGGTTCCTGTCTTGGATCCCTGATTGCAGGTATCTACCTATCCATGAGCACCAATTGGCGGGCGTTGTTTTTCATCATCGCCGCCTGTGCGCTCCTTTACTGCATATCATCTTGTTGCCTCATCTATCCGCAGGCAGACTCCTCCACAAGCAGGAAACTAGATCCAAGCGTGGTCCGCGCCATTGGCGGAAATATTGCCTTTTGGCTTTTAGCTATCACCATGTTTGCCTATACAGGGGTGGGACATGGCATTGTGGGATGGCTTAATCAGTATCTGTCGGCTACCTTTACCTTTACTCCCTTAGCCGCTTCCTTGGTTCTCTCCTTATATAATCTTGGGTTATCCGCTGGCCGGTTAACCTGCAGTCGCTTATCTTCTAGCCTTGGGTATAGAGGGACAATCTTGCTGTGTACCGGAGGAGCCGCTGTGTTTTTAGGTATGGCTGTGTTCGGCCAAGCATTACCTCTAATTACCATCGGGTTCATGCTAACCGGATTTTTCTTAGCCGGCTTATTTCCCACAGCAATCGCCATGGGAAGCGATCTGTTCCCACAATCCATAGGCACAGTCTCCGGCCTTTTGATTACCAGCGCCTCCTTAGGCGGCATGGTTATTCCCGCTGGTATTGGAGCGATTTCAGACCATGCAGGAATGGTTAAGGGAATGGGAACAACTTGTGTGATCCTGGTTTTGGTATTTGCAATTAGCCTCAAGCTTCCAAGATCAAAAAAAGCGGGCCACCGCCCGCCTGCCGACCTGAAGGGTTAAAGAAAAATCGCCATAACCACAGATAACCCCATAAAACAAACCGCTAATACCTTCGTTGCCTTCTCCAATATTTCTATGGAACCTTTCTTCCTGGAGAAAAGTTGAGCACCCCCACCAATCGAGCCGAGACCCTCTCCAGCACTTGGCTGCAAAAGGACAACCACAATTAGGCTTAGGGAAATCAACCACTGTAATACAGAAAGCACCGTTGCCACAAAAACCACCTCCGCTAGAGCCTATTGTACCACACCTTAGGAAACAAGCACAAGATGTTTGACATCCTGTGCTTGTCATCTGTCATACTACCGAAGATTGTAAAATGCATCCTTGCCCAAATACTCGGCTGTATCCCCTAGCTCCTCTTCAATGCGCAGCAGCTGGTTATACTTGGCAACTCGATCCGTCCGGCTAGGTGCACCAGTCTTAATTTGACCGGCATTGGTAGCTACAGCAATATCTGCAATGGTAACATCCTCTGTCTCCCCGGACCGATGGGAAATAACCGCCGTATAGCCAGCCCGTTTGGCCATTTCCACAGCATCAAGGGTCTCGGTAATCGTCCCGATTTGGTTAACCTTCACCAAAATTGAGTTACCTACACCTAATTCAATACCTCGGGATAGACGCTTGGTATTGGTTACAAACAAATCGTCGCCCACAATCTGTAGCTTCTTACCCAAAGAGGCAGTGGCCTTGCCCCAGCTATCCCACTCTTCTTCACTCAAGGGGTCTTCAATCGAGATAATCGGATACTTGCTGACCAAGGACTCGTAAAAGGCAATCATCTCATCAGGAGTCCTAGTCACACCTTCTCCTTCAAAGTGGTACTTACCATTGGCAAACATCTCCGTTGAGGCCACATCCAGAGCAATCATTACATCTTCACCGGGCGCATAGCCGGCCCGTTCAATGGCTTCGAGAATAACTTCAATGGCTTCCTCGTTGGATTTCAGATTAGGAGCAAAGCCGCCTTCATCACCAACGGCCGTATTCAAGCCCTTCTCCTTCAGGACGCTTCTAAGGCTGTGAAAAACCTCGGCACCCATACGCAGAGCTTCGGAGAACCGCTTGGCTCCCACGGGCATCACCATGAACTCCTGGATATCCACGTTGTTATCTGCATGTTCCCCACCGTTGAGAATGTTCATCATCGGCACAGGAAGCACCTTGCCGTTTACACCGCCCAAATAGCGGTACAAGGGTAAGCCTAGGGAGTTAGCCGCAGCTTTAGCCACCGCCATGGAAACACCCAAGATCGCATTGGCGCCAAGTTTGCCCTTATTATCCGTACCGTCTAGTTCGCACAAAAAGGTGTCGATACCCACCTGATCAACAGCGTCCCACCCGATCAGTTCCTCAGCGATCTTCTCATTGACATTGTTGACTGCCTTAAGTACGCCTTTACCGAGATAATGATCCTTATCCCCATCTCTTAGCTCAACAGCTTCAAAGGCACCAGTGGATGCTCCCGAGGGAACCGCGGCACGACCCATGCTACCATCGGCCAGATAGACTTCTACTTCCACGGTGGGGTTACCCCTTGAATCCAGAATCTGTCTTGCGATTACACCATCAATAATGGTCATTGTTTTGCCTCCTTTGTAATCAAAGATTCGCCCTTCATAATAATGGGCTGATCTATGTTTAGCAATTCCAAAATGGTAGGAGCCACATCGGCCAGTATTCCAGAACGCATTTGTACCTTATCCTTTAGTTTATCACAGATTAGTATGGCTGGTACAGGATTACTGGTATGGGCTGTATGAGGTTTACCGGTATCCGGATCCACCATTTGCTCCGCATTTCCATGATCGGCAATCACTAGTAGACATCCACCGGCATCTTGTACCGCCTGGACAACTTTGCCTAAGCATTCATCCACCGCGGCCACCGCCTTAAGGGCAGCTTCCATTACACCGGTATGCCCCACCATGTCCAGGTTAGCATAATTTAGGACAATAAGGTCAACACCCTTTTGGATCTCTTCAAGAACTGCCTCGGTTACCTTTGGTGCACTCATCTCTGGCTGCAGATCATAGGTGGCCACCTTCGGAGAGGGAATCAAGCGTCTTCGCTCCCCCGGGAACTCCACTTCCTGACCCCCGTTGAAAAAGAAGGTAACATGGGCATATTTCTCTGTCTCAGCGATCCGCAGTTGGGTAAGACCTGCGTCACTGACGACCTTCCCTAGAGTAGTCTCTGGCTCATCGGGCATAAAAGCAAAGGGAATCTCCAAATCCTCCGCATACTGCGTAAAGGAAGTAAAGTGAACCTTAGGCCACTTTTCTCTTTGAAACCCTTGGAAATCCTCCCGGACAAAGGAGTAAGTTAACTGCCTAGCCCGATCACTTCGAAAGTTGAAGAAGATAACCGCATCATTGTCCTCAATCACAGCAGTGGGCTTTCCCTCCTGACCAATGACTGTAGGCAGGACAAACTCGTCGGTTTCATCGGCATCGTAGGCATCTAAAACAGCTTGCACAGGATCCTCGGCCATCCGTCCTTTCCCAAGGACCATAGCATCATAGGCTAGGTTTAGGCGCTCCCAACGATTATCCCGGTCCATCGCATAGTACCGACCGGAAACAGTAGCGATACGTCCCACCCCTATTTCCCTCATTTGCTCTTCTAGTCCCTTGACATACTCCAAGGCACTCTTTGGTGGTACATCTCGCCCATCAAGAAAGCAGTGGACAAAAACTTGGGAAAGTCCCGCATCCTTTGCCATTTTCAGCAAGGCATACAAATGATTACTGTGGCTGTGCACACCACCTGGGGACACCAACCCCATCAGATGTAGTGCCCCATCGTTGTCTTTGGCATGTTTGATGGCCCCAAGAAGGGCATCGTTGGCAAAAAACGAGCCGTCCCTAATCGCAACATTAATTCTTTCAACGTGCTGGTAGACAATCCGCCCTGCACCAATATTGAGGTGACCAACATTAGAATCCCCCATCTGTCCTTCCATAAGACCAACGGAGGGACCCGAGGCCGAAAGAAATGAATGGGGGTAAGTATTCCAATACTGATCAAGATTCGGCGTATGGCCTTGTGCCACCGCATTACCATGTGTCTCCTCGCTGTAACCCCATCCATCCAGGATCACCAGCGCAACAGGTCTCATACCCACTGTCTTCCTCCCTTGCATTAACACACCGACTTTGCTCCTGCGGCCACAATGGTCATAAAGGCAGTTGCATCCAAACTCGCTCCGCCCACCAAACATCCATCAATCTCGGGCTGCTGCATGATCTCCTCGGCATTGTTAGCTTTAACGCTACCACCGTACTGAATACGAATAGCATCGGCCACTTTTCCGTCGTACAGTTTGGCAACAGTATCCCGGATGATGCCAATGACTCGATTGGCTTCCTCTGAGGTGGCCGTCTTTCCTGTACCAATGGCCCAAACTGGCTCATAGGCAATCACAATATTTGCGAGCTGCTCCCCTGACACATCCCGCAGGCCAGCCTGCAATTGACCAATAACCACTTGCTCTGTTAGGTCTTGCTCTCTTTGTTCTAAGGTCTCCCCGACACACATAATGGGTTTTAGACCATATTTTAGCGCAGCCTTTACCTTTGTATTTACATCCTGATCGGTTTCATGAAAGTACTGCCGCCGCTCCGAGTGACCGACCACCACGTACTCACACCCAACATCAAGAAGCATTGTTGGAGATATCTCACCGGTATAGGCGCCTTTTTCCTCCCAGAATAGGTTCTGGGCGCCAAGTTTCACATTAGTGTCCTTGATCATATCATAAACCTTCGATAAAGCCGTAAAAACCGGAATTACGACCACTTCAACGTTATCGTATGTAGCCGTCAATTCAGCTACTTTCTTACTTAGTTGCTCGGCTTCTTCGATGGTACCGTTCATTTTCCAGTTCCCTGCAATAATCGGTTGCCGCATCAGTTGGCTTCCCCCCCACCTAACGTAGTTCTACGACCCTCCACCTAAAGGGTGGAGGGTTAGGAATTACTGGCGATCCTTTAGCGCCTCAACACCAGGCAGCGCTTTCCCCTCCAAGAACTCTAGGGAAGCACCTCCACCGGTGGACACATGAGTAATCTTCTCCGCCAACCCCGCCTTTTCCACCGCGGCTGCGGAATCCCCTCCACCGATAATCGTTACAGCATCAGCATCTGCTAAGGCCTGGGCTACTTCAAAGGTCCCCTTAGCAAAGGCATCCATCTCGAATACCCCCATGGGACCATTCCAAACCACTGTCTTTGCTCGCTTAATCACTCTAGCAAACTGGGCTCTGGTCTTTGGCCCAATATCTAGGCCCATCCAGTCCGCAGGAATCTCCTTAACATCGACGGTCTTATGGGGGCTATCAGGGGCAAACTCCTGAGCTACCACCACATCAACAGGCAAAAACATGTTGACCCCCTTCTTTTCCGCCAGATCCATCAGTTCCTTGGCAAGTCCTAAACCGTCTTCATCCAACAAAGAATTACCAATCTCCAAGCCTTGGGCCTTGAGGAAGGTATAGGCCATACCGCCACCAATGAGTAAGGAATCTACCTTAGACAATAGGTTTTGGATAACACCAATCTTATCCTTTACCTTCGCCCCACCTAAAATGGCTACAAAGGGCCGCTCAGGGTTTTCTAGGGCCTTACCCATCACGGAGATTTCCTTTTCCATCAGGAAACCGGCTACCCCCGGAATATGTTTTGCTACCCCTTCGGTGGAGGCATGCGCCCGATGGGCGGCCCCAAAGGCATCATTCACATAGATATCCGCAATGCTGGCCAACTGTTGGGCAAAGGCGGCGGCATTTTTCTCTTCTTCCCCGTGGAAACGAAGGTTCTCCAAAAGAACGACATCCTTCGCCTCCATTTTCGCCACAACTTCCTCCACAACTGGGCCAACACAGTCATCAACCTTGGTGACTTCCTGGTTCAAAAGCTCGCTTAGCCTTTTAGCAACTGGATCCAGACGGAGCTCAGAAACCACTTTGCCCTTCGGCCGACCGAGATGGGAACACAATACAACCTTGGCTCCCTGTTCGATCAGGTAAGTAATGGTAGGCAAGGCAGCTTGAATGCGGTTATCATCGGTAATCTGCCCATCCTGCATCGGTACGTTAAAATCCACCCGCACAAGGACCGTTTTATTCTTCACATCAATATCCCGGACGCTCATCTTCTGCACAGCAATCACCTCCGCAAGAAATGACCGGGTAGACGCTACCCGGTCCATGCACAAACACTTACGCCTTTTTGGCCATGAACTTCGCTAGGTCAGCGACGCGTAGGGAATATGCCCACTCGTTATCATACCAAGCAACAACCTTGACAAAGTTGCCACCCAAAGTATTGGTGAGCTGACCATCGACAATAGCTGAATTGCTGTTTCCCTTGTAATCCATGGAGACCAAGGGATCCTCGGTATAGCCCAAGACACCGGCCAAGGGACCATCAGCTGCTTTCTTCAACGCAGCGTTGATCTCCTCTGCAGTAGCTGTCTTCTCTAGTTCACAGGTAAGATCCACAATGGATACATCGGGGGTCGGAACCCGCATGGCAAAACCGTCCAATTTACCCTTCAACTCTGGCAGTACTAGGCCAACAGCCACCGCTGCACCCGTGGTTGTGGGGATAATGCTCATCGCTGCAGCTCGGGCCCTTCGTAGATCCTTATGAGGTAAATCCAGGATCTGCTGGTCATTGGTATAGGAGTGAACGGTGGTCATAAAGCCCCGTTTGATTCCGAAGTTCTCATGGACAACCTTAGCTACAGGAGCTAGACAGTTGGTGGTACAAGAAGCATTGGAAACCACGTGATGATTAGCCGGGTCATATTGTGCTTCGTTTACACCCATGACGATCGTGATATCCTCGTTTTTCGCCGGAGCGGTAATGATTACTTTCTTGGCCCCAGCATCGAGGTGCCATTGTGCTTGATCCCTCTTCCGAAATACACCAGTGGACTCTACAACAACATCCACACCTAATTCCTTCCAAGGCAAGACTGCGGGATTCTTTTCAGAGAAAATCTTGATCTCTTTCCCGTCAACGACGATCGCGTTGTCGGTTGCGGAAACTTCGGCATCAAAGATACCATGTACTGAGTCATACTTGAGTAGATGCGCAAGGGTCTTAGCATCAGTCAGATCATTGATCGCCACAAACTCCAAATCGGGATCCTTGAACGCACCTCTTAGTACATTCCGTCCAATCCGACCAAATCCATTAATCGCAATCTTAATTGCCATCATACTCTCTCCTTCCTGTTGATTAAGTAACAACCCCAAACCCCTTGGGTATATAGGATCAGCCCTTTCCACCAGTTAGTCTGGCGTGAATCTGTCGGGCAGCTCCTTCGTCTGTAATAAGTACATCCTGATAACCATGGGCAAGCACGGATACTACAGCATCAGCTTTAGTATGCCCTCCGCCGACGGCTACCACAAGACCAATGTTGGCAAGGTCATGAAAATGTAAACCAGCACTGGTAACCGAATGAACAATCTGGCCTTCTTCATTGAAATAATAACCGAAGGCTTCCCCCACCGCACCGCTGTCAAACAGCTTCTTTCTTTGCTCCATACTCAAGGCTCGTCTTCTAGCCATCTCCTGGGCAGTACCGATCCCATGGAGAACCATATCCGCAGAACGGATTAAGTCCACGATCTCTCTTACCTTAGGCTCATTGCAAATCGTGGAAAGTACCTCTTGATCAAGATCATCGGGTACATGAAGCAGTCGGTAGGTACCTCCTAAGTGGTTGGCAAAGGCAGCAGCTATGGTATTGGCCTGCAGCTCTACGTTCTCTCCAAGTCCCCCCCGCCCGGGTACGACAACTACTTCCTTCTTATCCTGCAGAGGCGGTAGGTATCGTGCCACTTCCGCCAAGGTTGTCCCACCAGTGACTACCAGAACCTGCCCGCCCTCAAGACGTTTGAGCAGAAACTGCACCGTAGCCTTGGCGATTTCCTTCTTAATCGTCTCATCACGATCGGAATCGCCGGGAACAACTAGGACTTCCTTTAGGTTAAGCAGTTTTTCAACGCTTCTCTCCAACTCTCCCAATCCCAAAAGATCATGCAAAAAGTCGGTGAGCCTTGCTAGGATGAGCTCGCCTTCAGAAGTTAACCGCATCCCTAATGGGTCCGGTTCGACAAGCCCCTGTTGTCTTAAAACCTCTACCTCCCGGCGAATGGTCCGCTCACTAAAATCCAATTTCGCAGCGAGGGCACGTCGTCCTACCGGCTGAGAAAAGTAGATATTCCGAAGGATAATGTACCTTCGTTCTATCAACTCCCTGCTTTCGGGTACAACGGTTTGCATCACTTCTACTTTCTCCATAAACTAGGCAGCAAATACGTTCGGTATCTACTGCAACATTCCCCCCTGGACAAAGCTCCGGGATAAAGCACGCCCCGCTACGGCCCAAAATTGTCCCACACCCGGGACATTTAGCCGTCAAGGTAAATTATACCCGAGGTGAGTTTATTTGTCTAGGTCCAAAGCGATCCCGAGTGAGTCAACGATTAGCGGGTAGAGGCTCCATCTCCAAGTCGGCTCGGTTCCTTACGTGCTAGAAAGTGGTACCTTCATTGAGTCTGTTGAACAGGTTCGACAATCCACCAGACGAAGTC